>CAZGYS010000669.1:0-3735 GCA_964530305.1 uncultured Leptospiraceae bacterium | reverse complement strand
AATCTCCTCGATCCGTCGAACGCCGGTTGGCCCGCCTGGTTCCTGCTGGGCCAGGGCACTTGCCGCTTCAATCAGCATACATTCAGCGACCAGTGCATCATGCGTTAATCAATTTCTTCAATTTCGATGAAACATTCGGAACGGCCCGCGCATACTCCTTGTAACGGCGAACGAAACGCCGTCAAGGAGGACCGCATGAAACACTTAACGGTTAGAGCGAAGCGATTGTTCGCGATTGCCGCCGTATCGATTTTCGTTTTGCTCGGCGCCAATGCCTGCACGAACGAAGCGACCGAAGAAGTGCTCACCGGCGAAGGCGCGGGCTGGTCGGCGATACTAACGCTTTCCAATACCTGCAAATTCGACGAAGGGCTGTTCAACAGCCCCGAGTGTAGATTCCGCACCGTAGTTTTCTAAGCGAAAGGCTACGACATATCAAACCAAGGAGATAAAAAATGAAATCGAAAATCAAATCAATGTTTAAGAACGGATTTTTCAAGGGCACCGGCCTGGCCGCGGGCCTGCTGTCCACCGGGCTGTTCGCCGCGGCGGTCACCGGAACCATCAATACCTTCTCACCTGGAGAAGTCATCGACGCGGCCAAATTCAATGAGAATTTTACATCGCTCAGAACCGCTATTGAAGCCATCGATCCGACCTACAGTACGAGCGAAACCGTGACCCATAAAGTGTGGATTGACGGTAAGCCGATTTATCGCAAGGTCGTTAATAATGTATTGCTGCCGGGCGGCGCTAATGGAGCCAATCCCACGACCGCTCACGGGATCACCAATCTGGACACCGTGGTTCGCGCCTCGGGCACCTATACTGACGGCACCACGGTTTTCATGCTGCCCCATGTTTCTCCCAATGGAGCCGTCGAACACATTCGCCTGTCCGTCAACGCTACAAATATCGGATTGTCTTCCAGCACGAACTGGAGTGCCAGTACCGGCTTCGTGATTCTGGAATACACGAAGAACTGAGCGTTTAGAAAAAAACGAGCTAACCGCTTACCAAACCAGTCCCGGTCGCCTCGCGCGGCCGGGACTTCTCCCGTCATCAACGCGGGCGCCGCGGCGAACGCACGAACCCACGCTTACGAATCGGTACGCGATTGCCCGAATACTTTCGAATCAGATTTTGCATGCGACGATTTTGCTTATACTGAGCCAGTTGCGCGGCGCTCCAACCGTCCTTTGTACTGATACCGGTATCCGCGCCCTTCTCCAACAACACCCGGGCAACTTCGTAGTGGCCGAACCAGGCCGCGTACATCAAGGAAGTCCAGCCCCGATCGGTCGCATCGGGGTTCGCCCGTCGCGCCAGAAGACCACGAACTCGATTGGCCCGGCCTTCATAAGCCGCCCGCAGCAAGGGCAGATTCAAGGACGCGTCATAGCTCTTGGGTTTATCAATGGGCGCCGGGTCGACCCGGGGCGGTTCATCGCCGCCGACGGGTACGCGAATCAGCCGAAAGCCCAGGCGATAGTCCTTGTAGTCGGGAGCATAAGCACGAATCCCGCTGGAACCGCAACTGTTCTTCGAACTCGCGTAGGAATATCCGATGATGCGAAAAAAGGGCCCGGGTACTCCGCGCGGATCGGTAAGAACGTGACCCCGGGGAAAACAAAACACGTCCTGATAACTACGGCAATCGCCTTCGCCCCGCCGACCGATCAAGCGCTCATAGTGATCGAAGTTATGCGAAGACTGAGTCCACTCCCAAACATTGCCCCACAGATCGTGAATGCCCAGGCGATTGGGACGTTTGGACGCGACCCTGGCGGGCTTGCGACCCGAGTTGCCGTAGTGCACCATGAAGCGTCCATTAAAGTCGTCTCCCCAGTGGAAGAAAGTCCGGCTCCCCTTGGCCATGTATTCCCACTCCACATGGTAAGGTAAACGATAAGTGGCGCCCGAATCCAGGGCGTTAAGTTTACGAATAAAGTTCTGAATATCCTTATGGGAGACCATGGTCACCGGCAGATTAGGGCCCTTCTTCGTCCAGATATAGGGCAACTTGCCCATGACGCGCTTCCACTGGCCCTGCGTTACTTCCGTGGTCTGCATTTGAAAACCGCGCGTGACGCGTACCTTGAACCAGACGTCGGTACGATAACCGCGCTTCGCCCGGTCCCACTTTTTGGTGGTGCGATTGAATTCGCCCGGAGGGACGGAGACGAACTTCATGCCCAGGGGATTTACGATTGATTCGGCGCTCGCGGAAATGACCGGGGCTGCGCACAGGGCGGCGGTCAGGATTGTGAATCTCAACTTCATGTCAGTCCTCCGTCTCCACCATGGTCAATATCTCATGGCGAATATTTCCTTTCCGAGCCTGAGCGGCGGTCTGTTCCGACCAGCCGTAGAAATCCCGACTGACGCCGGAAACGGTGAAGGGGCCGGATATGGAGGTGCGAATCAGATACTTGCCGTTGGATAGGCGAAAGCCGGGCGCATAGGAAGTCTTGTGCTGGGTTTGCCAGATAACTTCCCGGTTGGATCGCAAGGGCGATTTGTGATACAGAACCTCGAAGTTATCGCGCAGTCGGAAGCGATGCCGTTGGTAGCGGCGCAGGTCGCACGCCATGCTCCCCGTGGAAGGATTTCTGTTGAGGATGCCGTAAGAAGTATAACCGGAATTCTTGACGCGGCATACGTGCACTCGCTTGTAGCGATTGGTCTTCCAGTCGAAAACCATGCCGCCGTTTACCAGTTGCTTGTCCGCCGAATAGGGCCCGAAAGCCATCAGTCGCTGTAAGCCGTTCACGCGACGAACGCGAATTCGCCGCTTGCTTTTGTTTTCGAGCAAGCGCGCCATCGCGTCGTTGTTCATTTCCCGCGCCACCTGGATCGGTGTTCGCGCGGTAAAGCCCCACTCCGGACTGGTATAGCCGCCGTGCAGCGTAAATTTCGTATTGGCTCCGGCCGCCAACAACATGCGCACGATGGTGCGATGATCCATGATCACCGCCGTGAACAGGGCGTTGCCCTTCAAGCCACACGCCGGCTGGTAGCCGCTGTTCACGTTCACGCCTCGGCGAATGTATTCCTGAACCTTGATTGGATTTCCGAAGGCGGCATACAGGGCCAGCATCTCCGGAGGCTTCGCGCCGCGAGTTCGAACGATGGCTCGGGAGCGCACCGGTCCCCGCGCGCGAATGCGAGGATCCCGGGGGCGGGTATTCTGCCTCCGAAAATCCTCGGGGCTCAGGCCCGGGCCGCGCTTATTAAACGGAATGGACTGAGCGGACGGTCCGGTTGTGATAATCAGGCAGACCGCGGCAATGATGGAAATCGCCGCGGCGAATTTGAATCTGGGCATGGATTGCTCCCGTGTCGAAGTTCTATTGTTTCTCTAGTCTTGATTCTCTTCATTTGCCCGCCCGGCGGGCCGTGATTCTTGGACGTTTTCGGGTTCGATTCGTTCACGCCAATTGGCCCCCGCCGGGCGGCTCCGGCAGCAAGCCGGGATCCGGAGCGGCGCGGTATTCGCGCGGCGTTCGCCCGGTCATGCGCTTGAAGGCTCGGTTGAACGACGATTTGGAGTTAAAGCCGGAATCATAGGCGATGTTCAGAACCGTATCATTCCTTCGAGCGGGGTCCTCCATAAGACGCGCGGCTTCGCGTACGCGATACGTATTGACGAAGCCGTAGAAGTTCATGCCCAGGTCATTGTTGACCACCAGCGAAAGGTGATGACCTGGAATGCCCAGGATGTCGGCCAGGTCC
>CAZGYS010000668.1:0-3737 GCA_964530305.1 uncultured Leptospiraceae bacterium | reverse complement strand
CACGGACTTGAAGCTCGAGGAAGCCGCCGCGGCCCTGGAGCAGATTCACGGCTTCGATCCCCTGGGTTGCGGCGCCCGAGATATTTCGGATTCGCTCTACATCCAGGCTCGCATTCTTCGACCCGATGACGAAACGACGCACATTCTATTGCGGGATCATCTGGAAAACCTGGAACGCCTCGACTACAAGAAGATCGAAAAACAGACCGGCATTTCCCGCGAGGAAATCGAGGAATCCCTGACTTTCATTCGAACGCTGGAACCGTATCCGGGAACCTTGCATTCCCCACGACAGCCCGGCTACATCGTACCGGACATCATCGTGGCCGAACGTCTAGGCAATATCGAAATCATGGTCAACGACGAGTGGCTGCCGGCCCTCGACATCAACGAAGGTTACAAGAGCCTGCTGAAAGACAAGAACACCGACGTGGACCGCGAATATCTGCAAGCGCGATTGAACTCCGCGGTGTGGCTAATCCGCAGTATCTCCCAGCGCCGACAGACCTTATATAGAGTTACCGCGGCCATCATTGAATTTCAGAAGGAATTCTTTGAGAAGGGCCCCGGCCATTTGAAGCCCCTGACATTGCGCGAAGTCGCCGAGAAAGTGGAGCTGCATGAATCCACCGTATCACGCATCACGACGAACAAGTACGCGCAAACGCGATGGGGCGTACTGGAGCTGAAGTATTTCTTCTCCAGTTCCCTGAAGAGCAGCACGGGCGGCGAAAGTCACTCGGCCCGGAGCATTCAGGATCGAATCAAGCAATTGATTGACGAGGAAGATCCGGATAAACCCCTTTCGGATCAGGGCGTGGTGGAAAAGATGAAGGAAGAAGGCGTTCAAATCGCGCGAAGAACCGTCGCGAAGTATCGCCAGATTCTTCAGATACTGCCGGCGGATCGCCGGAAAAAATTAAAGAAATTGAATGGAATGAAGAAGTAAAATTCGAACCGTGAATCAAGGAGCAACCATGGAAATTTCCTATCACTGGCATAACCTGGAGAAATCGCAGGCCCTCAAGGACTACGCGGATAAAAAAATAGAGAAACTCTCCGGACATTTCAACTCGCTGCTTTCCGCCACCGTGCGATTTCGCGTGGAAAAGCTGGACCATACGGTAGAGGTTACGTTGAACGGCGACGGCGTTCAATTCATCGTCACCGAAGCCAACCAGGACGTTTACGCCGCCGTGGATCTGGTGGAATCAAAACTGGAACGACAGGTTCGTCGTCATAAGGAAAAACGCCTGGGCAAGAACTTTCGCACCAATGAGTAGGGCTTTCGGCGAGGCGCCATTGTCCGGGATACGAGCGAGCAGCGATGAGTTATATCGAACTGGCTACTCTGATTGAGAAGTCGAAGGAACTGGACATTCAGGTTCTCACGGGTGAGGAGAACCTGAATCGTCACGTGACGACCATCGACGTAAATCGCCCGGGCCTGGCCCTGGCCGGATTCTTCAAGAACTTCGCCCACAATCGCATTCAAGTATTCGGTCGCGGGGAACACGCCTATCTGGGCGAAGCCGCGCCCGAGCAATCCGAGCGCATCCGCTCCGAATTCTTCGGCTATGATTATCCCGGTCTGATCTTTACCCACGCCAATCGGCCGCCCGACTACTTCCTGGAAACGGCGGAGAAAAGCGGAACCCCGCTCATGACCACCGGGCTGACGACTCACGACTTTATCCTCCTGTTTACTCAGATCATGACCCAGGAGTTGACGCCGTCGACTTCCATTCACGGAGTTTTGATCGAGGTTTTCGGCGTGGGCATTTTACTCATGGGCGAAAGCGGCATCGGGAAGTCCGAAACCGCCCTGGAACTGGTGGAACGGGGACATCGCCTGGTGGCGGACGACATCGTCATCATCAAATGCCTGGGCAACACGACGCTCTACGGCGAAGCCAGTGAGATCATTCGCCATCACATGGAGTTGCGCGGCCTGGGCATTATCAATGTTAAGGACCTCTTCGGCGTCGGGGCCATTCGCGGTCACAAGCGCATCGAGCTGGTCATCGGGCTCGAGGAATGGGATCCCAACAAGGAATACGAACGCCTGGGTCTGGACGAGGAGCACGTCGAGATCCTGGGAGTCAAGCTGCCCCGACTCTTGATTCCGGTGCGACCGGGACGAAACGTTCCCATTCTAATCGAAACCGCGGCCATGAATCACCGCTCCAAGAAAATGGGTTACCACGCCGCGCGGGAACTCAGTAACAGAATCAACGACGAAATTCATAAAAAAGGCAAAAATGCCGTCAAAAACACTAACCATTCAACATAGCGAAGGCGTTCATACCAGACCGGCTTCCATCTTCGTACGCTCGGCCGCGAAATTCAAATCGGAAGTTAGTCTGGCCTGCAATGGAACGACCGTGAACGGCAAGAGCATCATGGGATTGTTGATGCTGGCCCTCGAACCCGGCTCCACGGTCGAGTTAATCGTAAAGGGAGCGGACGAAGACGAAGCCCTGGAGGCCCTCGCGGAAATCCTCACCGGGAAATTCGAATGAACCGACAAGACTCCTGGCAGCGGGAAGAGTCGCGCATCTTTTTGCGCGACTTGTTCTTTCTGCTGCTCATCATCTTCTTTTCGATCTTCATCGCGGAGCAACTGTTGCTCAAGGAAAACGCGTCCCTGGTGGACCGGGTCTTCGCCTATCTGTTGATTTTTATTCCGCTGGGAACCATCAATCTCATCGCCCATTATGTGTATCGCAATCGCCGGATTCGCGTTACCGGTAATCTGCGCACCAGCCTTCGTTATCGCCTCAGCCTGGCGTTCATGCTGGTTTCCATTATTCCTTCCATTCCCATCTTTTTGATTTCCTCAAACGTCGTGGAGGAACTGGTCAAGGGCATCTTTCGCGTGGACGCGACGGCGGCCCTGGAATCAGCCCATCGTGTACTGGAATATTACAAGAACCAGGAAAGCGCCGGCTTTCTGCATTCCATCGAGGAAAATCGCCCCGCGCTGTTCAAGGGACGCAAGTCGGAGAAGCGCGTCATCGCCAAACTCTACGCGGACAAGGTGCTTACTCCGGGACGGGACTACGCGGCCCTGTATTCGGACGGACGCATAACCTATGAGACCAGGCGCTTGCTGGCCCGCGGCGATTTGCCCATGTTCAAGGAAACCGCGGGCGGGCGCTTTCTGAAGGCCGAGGCTTCCCTGCGCAACAAGGACTTTATTTTCTATCGCTTTCCGCTGTTGGGAAGCGACGATTACCTGATTCTCGGCCGCCAACTGCATCCGGGTATCGAGAAGGACTATCGCATTTTCAATCCGGTCTACGTGCGCTTTCGTAAACAATCGGTCTGGCGCGAAAAGATCACCTCGACTTTGCGCCTGGGATTGGGCTTGATTTATATTTTCATGATCGGTTTCGCGTTGATCATGGCCTTGATAATTTCGCGGCAGTTGTCCATGCCCATCGTGTCCCTGGCCCAGGCGACGCGGGATATCACCGACGGCAAGCTGGATACGGAACTGGACATCCAGGCCCAGGGCGAAATGGGAATTTTGATCGAGAGTTTCAATCAGATGACGGCCGAGCTTCGCAGCTTGCGTACGCAGCTCCTGCATTCCCAGCGCGTCGCCGCCTGGCAGGAAGTCGCCCGGCGGCTGGCCCATGAGATCAAAAACCCGTTACCGCCGATCCAATTGTCCGCCGAGCGCATGATTCGCGGCTTGGAACATCGCGAAAAAGGCAACCTCAATACGAGCG
>CAZGYS010000667.1:0-3741 GCA_964530305.1 uncultured Leptospiraceae bacterium | reverse complement strand
CTGTTCGCGGACATGGCCGATGATGTGGATGTGGAAGTGGTGGAATTCACCGCCCATCCGGATGAACTGGAACAGCCTGTTCAGGTGGACGGGGGTCTCGACGACCAGGGTGCGGATGTCGTGAATCCGGACGACGAACCGGCGGATGATGACGTCACGGACCCGAGTCTGGCCACGCCCCGGGTGCAGGAAGTCGCCTTTGATACCTCCCAGGGAGCACGAGTACGGGACGCCATGCGCTACTTGAAATTCAATTATCCCAAGTACGACATTGAGCGCTTTGAACGCATCCTGAAGCAGCCCGGCCACAGCGCGCGCAAGCTGGCCAATTTGTACATGGAAAAGTATCGCGCGGTATTCGACGAACGCTATGAGGCCGCGGCGGAACTCAAGACCCGTATCGAAAAACTCGAGCACTCCCTGTTTCCGTCCGGTTGATGAATCAACTTAACATGAAGCGGTCATGCGCGTGAGTGAGGCCCGGCAATGAGCGGGGGACCGGCCGATTTATTCCAGCACCAGTTTCTTTCCGGTCGCGCCGATCCCGAGGGAACCCTGCGCTACTTCGAGGAGACCGCGCGCACTTATCGCGATTTCATTCCCGAGGCCTGGTATCGTCGCGCGCCGGGCACGGACTGGACCGTTTCCAGGCTGGGCTTCGGCGCGTATCGTGTGGCCAAGGGCATTCGTTCCCACTTCGATTCCCTGCGCGAAGCCCTGCTCTCGGGCGTAAACGTCATCGACACGGCCGGCAATTACGGAAACGGCGCGTCCGAAAGTCTCATCGGCGACGTCGTCCATGAACTCATCGACGCCCGTCGCATCGAACGCGAAAACATCGTCGTCGTGGGCAAGGCCGGCTATATCCAGGGCCGCAATCTCGAGTACGTTCGCGCCCATCCGGATCGTTACGGAGGGCTGGTCAAGTATCGCCCGGATTGCTGGCATTGCATTCATCCCGACTTTCTAACGGATCAGGTGGAGCTTTCGCGTCGGCGATTGGGGCTGGAGGTTCTGGACGTGCTCCTGCTGCACAATCCGGAGCACTACTTGATTCGCGCGCGCGAAAAGGGCGTTCCCGCGAAAGAAGCCCGGGACGAATTCGATCTGCGCATGGACGCGGCCCTGGAGCGTCTGGAGCAATTGCGTTCGGAAGGCCGCATTCAATACTACGGCGTCTCTTCCAATTCGCTGGCGTTCAATCGCACGGAATACGCGGCCACGCACCTGGACCGCATGCTAAAGCACGCGCCGCCGGGCTTCAAGGTAATCCAATTTCCGGCCAATCTCATCGAGAACGAATATCGCTTTAATCGCTCCGCGTCGGGCGGCGCCGTGGCCGAGCAGGCGCTGGACCGGGAGCTGTGGAGCCTGGGCAATCGCCCCTTGAACGCGGCCATCGCGGACCGAGGTTTGTTTCGCCTGGCGCGACTGGTGGATCCGCCGCCGGACGAAGGCGCCACGACCATCGCCGAGATGAACCGCATGCAGGGCCGCATCGAGGAAACCGAGGGCAAGATCATCGAGCTGTTCCGGGACCGACACTTTCAGTTCGACCAGCGCACGCCGCCCTTCTCCGCTCTGATTCGGGAACACCGGGACGAGTTTCTGATCCGGGAGCAACTGCTGGCCGCGTTGCCCCCGGTGGCCCGGCGCATGCGCAAGACCCTGAATCATATTTCCCGCCTGGCCGATTCGCCCGACGGGCGCTACGCGCTGGAGAACTATACGCGGTTGTGTAATCTGTTTCTGGGCCACTGGCGGCGTTACATCAATTTTCGACGCCACGAACGGCTGGCGCCCCTCCGCGAGGGGCTGGGAAAAATCACCCCGGCCCTGCGGGACAAACCCCTGGCGGTACAGTCGATTCTGTCCCTGCTGACCTCGCCCCATCCCCAGACGGTGCTGGTGGGCATGCATACCCTGCCCTACGTCCGGCAGCTCCGGACCGTGTTTCAATCGCCGCCGCCCGCCGAATCCGAACAGCTCAAAATCATCGCCGGGTTCGAGGATCTCATGGAGGAGCTCCTGAAAGCCGAGGACGAAAACGGCCCCCGGCCCGTCCCCCAACCACCGGCGGACGGTCCGGAACCGGCCGAAGACGACTAACAACCGTTCCAAACGGCCCGCGCGACCGGGTCAGGGACGCATGCCGCACCGCCCCCCGCCGCGGCTCCGGGAACAATCGCGGGCTCGAATAATACTTTACGCCCCGAAGGGGGCTGATTATTCATCATTATTCATTCGGACCTGGTGTCCGCGGGGAGTGTGCAGGATGGTTACCGAAAATCAGAAGATCCTCATCGAGAAGTACAATGCCGCCCTGGCGCTCTACAAGCAGCGTAAGTTCAAGGAAGCCCTGGCCGGTTTCGAGGACGCGGACAAACTCGAGGAAGTGCAGGCCGAGGGCCAGATCAACCCTTCCCGGACCTACATCGAGCGCTGCAAGGAATACATCAAAAATCCCCCGGGAGACGACTGGGACGGCGTGTTCGTCATGACCACGAAGTAAGTCCTCGTTTCCGTCGCATTTAACCAAGAAAGAGAGCATATGGCCAAGAAGAAGGAAAACCTGCTGACCCGCGTCACCGAAGAAGGCGCCGTTTCCACCGTCCTGGGCAAGGGCACCAGCTTCCAGGGAGTCCTGGAATTCAAACGCCCCCTGCAGATCAACGGCTACTTCGAGGGCGAGATCATCACCGACGGAGTCCTGCTCATCGGTCAGGGCGCCGTGGTAAAAGCCAATGTGAAGGCCGGAACCGTCGTCGTAGGCGGCGAGGTCACCGGGAACATCGCCGCGTACAACAAGCTGGAGATGCTCGGCACGGGCAAGGTCTACGGCAACATCAAGACGGCTAAACTGCAAATCGCCGACGGCGTGGTCTTCGACGGTAACTGTGAGATGATCGATCCTCAGGAAGCCAAAGCCGCCGCGAAAGCCTCGCGGTGAATCCGCGCCGTTCGCTCCCAGCTCCATTCCTTGCAGGGAAACTTTTTATCGGCGCTCAGGGCTGTTTTCCCGCTCCCCTTCATCCGCTCGGAGGCCATTTCTCCCAGGGCCGCCGACCAGGCATCCACGTCCAGCGGCGGCAGGTAGCGCGCATGCTCGCCGCCGATCTCACGAAACGATCCGATGTCGGCCGCCAGCGCCGGCTTCCCGGCACACAGGGCTTCCAATAGCGGCAAACCAAACCCCTCGTACAGAGAAGCCATACAGAAGAACGCGCAATGCTGGTAGAGTCCGGCCAGCTCTTCATCGTCCAATCCTTCCAGCACGTGGATCAGGCCGGTGCGCGCGCGCAGTTCATCCAGCTTCGCGTAGAACTCCGGCGACTCCCACCCGCGCCTGCCGGCGATGACCAGCGGCAGGGGTTTGCCGCGCGAATCACTCTTGCCGGCCGCGTAGCGCTCATACGCCGCCAACAACGTCCCGTAATTCTTGCGGGGCTCGATGGTGGAAACGGCCAGGATGTAAGGACCGGAAAAAGGCAGGGCCGCCGGTCGCTTTGGTTTGCGATTGGTCGGCGGTTCATATCCCAGGGGCGAAACGGTAGCGCGCTCCGCCGGGTAATTGAACTTGCGCAGCATGTCCTCCATGGTCTGACGCGAATTGGAAACGATGCGATTGGCGCGCCGCACGCTCATGCCTTGCACCGCCCTTTGCTGGATGCGCGCGGCCGTACGCATGGCCTCGGGATAGAAGTACAAGATCAAATCGTGGTAGGTCAGGACCACCGGCAA
>CAZGYS010000666.1:0-3754 GCA_964530305.1 uncultured Leptospiraceae bacterium | reverse complement strand
TCGGCCGCTATTTTCGCCGCAATGAATCGTCAAATTCCGGCCAACGCGGTCATCGCCGTGGACGTGGGCAACAACACCGACTCCTTTGGGCGTTATTTCGAATGTCGCGACCAGAGCATTCTCATGTCCGGGTATCTGGGTTCCATTGGTTTCGGTTTTCCCGCGGCCATGGGCGCCTGGGCCGCGCAGGGTCATGAGCGGCCCATCGTGGCGGTCACCGGCGACGGCGGCTTCGGACAGTACATGGCCGAAATTCTGACGGCGGTGAAGTACAACATGAACATCACCCATATTCTTCTGAACAACTCGGCCATCGGTAACATCGCCAAGGAACAACTGGCGGCGAAATTCGACGTCTGGCAGACCGACCTGCACAATCCCAACTTCGCGCAATTCGCGGAGAACTGCGGAGCCATGGGCATTCGCGTAACGGAAGCCTCCCAGCTCGATGATGCGTTAAAGAAAGCCCTGGCCCATGACGGCCCGGCCATGGTGGAAGTCGTCAGCGACGCTCAGCTGATCTGAAAGCGAACACGAATTTCACGGATAATGCGAATGACACGGACTTTTGCGCGGTTCGCGCGATGGTTCACGGCATTCGTCCTATTCGTGCTTATGCGTGATCCGCTTGCTTCGGTCGCGGTTTGATCCGCACGACCGTGAATCGCCCCTGGCGGATCAAGAAGCCGTCCACGTCTCCGGTGGTATTCAGCAGCTCCCAGGGTAGATTCCGAACTTCGTCATCGTCACATACGATGTGCAGGGTGAATTTTTCATCCGGAGGAAAATTACGACGACCGGAGGCGGAGACGGCATGGAACAAATCCTTGCCGATTTCGAACATGTCTTTTTCACGCAGATTGCCCATGCGCCGGAAGCGCTCCCAGCCCTTCCCTTCGTAGGAACGAAAGTCGCAACGCGTTCGGGCGTCCCCGTCCACGCTGCATGAGCCGTCGAATATCTCCAGTCTTACGATTCGCTTCGCGTGCACCGCGTCTCCCGCTTCAGTTAGGGGCCGTCTTCGCGGCCACGACTTGATCGGAACCAGTTTCCAGGTCGACGCCTCACGGACAAGCGAATAGCGAGCATTGAAGTTCAAGACCTTACTAACCAGGCGCGCCTGAAATAAATTTTTTGACGTACCGCGCCCTCCCGGGAGCCTGCATTATGAATTTTACGGGCTCCGACCAATACTATCTGAATCCGGAACTGGCCGCCATCGTGAACATGGCCATCAAGATGGAGAAGCCGCTGCTGCTTACGGGCGAACCGGGCACGGGCAAGACCCAACTGGCCATGGAAATCAGTCGCGTGCTGGGCATGCCCATCGAGATTCTGCGGGCCAAATCCACCATCAAGGGTGAAGAGACCTGCTACGTGCAGGATACGGTGCTCCGCCTCAACGACGCCCGCTTCGGCACCAATGAAACCGGCCGAGACGTGAATAATTTCTATGATTACGTAATCTGGGGCCCCATCGGTCGCGCTTTTCGTAGTGAGGAACGCGTCGTGCTGCTGCTGGACGAAATCGATAAGACCGAATCCGACGTGCAGGACAACCTCCTGGACGTGCTCGAAGACACCCAGTTCACCATCCGCGAAGTCAACGAGAGCATTCGCGCGAAGCAACGCCCCATTATCATCATCACGTCCAACGCGAAGCGTGAACTATCGGACCCCTTTCTGCGACGCTGCTTTTGCCATCACATCCCCTTCCCCACGCCCGAGGAGATGGAGACCATCATCAAGCTGCACTTTCCCGACGTTCGGCAGGGTTTGCTGGAAGCGGGGCTCAAGGTATTTTATGATTTACGACGACGCGGTTTCGAGAAGCCTCCGGCCACCAGCGAACTGCTCAACTGGATCGAGGCGCTCCTGCATGATGATCGTAAATTGGAAAACGAGGACAAGATCCCTCTCATCGGTATCCTCTTGAAGCGCAGCGCGGATCTAACCGGCTTTCGCGGTCATTGAGCGCGTCCATGTACCGAGACATGGACTTCGCGCCCAATCAAGAGTTATAGCTTACGCCGAAAACATGCACCGGCTTTGAAAAGCCCTTGAGTTCCAATTGTCCATGGGGCGTAATGTCGAGCACATGGGAGATCCTGTCATCCTCGACGGCCGCCGTTTTGGCGTTTGAACTGAGCAGCACCTCTCCCGGGGCCGCCTGGCTACACAGCCGCGCGGCCAGGTTGACATTGCTGCCGATGATGGTGTAGTCCTTGCGAATTTCGCTGCCGATGTTGCCCATGATAACCGCGCCCTTGCTGATGCCCACGCCTACCGAAAGCTGCTCCTCGATGTTTTCATTGGCCTTTTTGACGGCCTCTTGAATTTCCAGCCCGGCGTAGACCGCGTCGGAGGCCTGCGTCGGTCCCTCGAAAATGGCGACGACTTCATCGCCGACGTATTTGTCGATTTTTCCCTCGTAGCGTTCGATGATTTCGGATTGGATGGATAGGAGGCGATTCAAGACTTCGACGACTACTTTCGGATCGCGATGCTCACTGAAGGCCGTAAAGCCGCGAATATCCGAAAAGAGTATGGCCACGTCTCGATAGTTGCCTTCCTCGGAGATTTCCTTTCGAATGAGTTGCTCGATCATCTCCCTGGTATGGGGCGAAATGTATTTGAGCATGTGAAACTTTTCATTCAAGGCGGACGTCATGCCGTTGAAGGCCCGCGATAGATCACCGATTTCGTCGCGACTGGAAATATCAACGCGCGTGTTGAAAGTCCCGTCTCGAATTTCCGTCGCCGCGCGGGAAAGCTCCTTGATGGGTCGGCTGATACCGACGGCAATCAACAAAACCAGAAGAAGGCCCACGAGAAAAATAACTCCGGACTGCAGCAACAATCCCGAGACTTTCTCATTCAAGGCCATGTAGAATTTTTCAACGTCGTAATCCACCGCCAGTATGCCCGTAACGACTCCTCGTTCGTTCTTGATGGGCGCGAAGGCGGAGATCCAGGTGCCGTGTTTGTCCTTGTAGACCCGGGTTTGAGCGGGATGGCCGGCCAGCGCCTCCGCCACCAGCCGGCGATTTACCATGGGAACCGTGTATTTGTCTCCGATGAACGGAGTCTCATGCAACATGACTCGAAACTTCAGACTCTTGCTAGAGTCGGCTTCGAAAGTATAAATGTGATCGGGGTCCAGGTAGTTCAGTTTTTGGATCGTTCGCAGGTGCCGACGAATACGCAGAAAGGGTTCGCCCTTGAAATCGTCCCTTCCCTTTATCAGGGCGTGCTCTTCGCCCTTGATTCCCGCCGCCGCGTTAATGGCGATGTGCTTTAACGTCAGACCGAATTTATCCTCCAGGGAAGCGTAATCGCCGCGATAGCGACTGTAGGTATTAAGCGCAATCAGCCCGGTGGAAATCATCCCGCACGCCAGAATCAGTTTCGCTAAGATCGGAAATCGCATATACCATCATCCTTTCACGGCGCACGGCCATGGATCATTATCGGATGAAGTCCATCGGGGACTTATGAAGAAACAAGTCAAGGGTTCCGCGGCGGGGCCGATCCGGTGAAGATTATTTCAGCATTTCTTCAATTATGGCCCCATGGTCCTCGAAGAATTCACCCGCGTAGGTCTCGACGTCGGCGACGTCGATCCATTCGCCCTTGAACTTGCCCTTCTCTCGAAAATTCAAGCGCACCGTCCGGGGAACGTCGAAGCGAAAGGCATGGGAAATGCGGCGTCCCGCCAGACTGCGCCGGGGGTGATCAAAACAACGGGTTTTCG
>CAZGYS010000665.1:0-3758 GCA_964530305.1 uncultured Leptospiraceae bacterium | reverse complement strand
CGAACTACTTTCGCGTCGATACCAACGACGACATGACCGGTACCGAATACGGCGGGACGCTCAAGAACGTCATCGCCATCGCCGCCGGCATCCTGGACGGTCTCGAATTGGGTACGAACGCCAAGTCGGCGCTCATGGTCCGCGGTCAGGTTGAGAACATGCGTTTCGCGTTGCGCTTCGGCGCCAAGCCGGAGACCCTCTGGGGTCTGGCCGGCATGGGCGATTTGATTACGACCTGTTCCTCGGTGATGAGCCGGAACTATCACGTCGGTTCCAACCTGGCAAAGGGTAAGACCCTGAAGGAAATCCTCGCGGATATGACCGCCGTGGCCGAGGGCGTGGAAACCTCCAAGCTCATTCATGAAATTGCTCAGCGCGAAGGTCTCGACATGCCCGTGACCGCGCAGGTGCACGCGGTATTGTTCGAGGACAAGCCCGTTCGAGAGGCGCTGGCGTATTTGATGTCGCGTGAACTTAAAGCGGAGCATTGAATCAGGCTATTTCCATCATCATTCCGGCCTTGAACGAGGCCGAAAACATCCAGCGTGCCATCGACAGCGCCGGCGGCCATGCTCATGAAATCATCGTCGTGGACGGCGGCAGCAAGGACGAAACCATGGCTCGCGCCGAAGCGCGGGGCGTGCGCGTCATGTGTTGCGAAAAAGGCCGCGCCGGCCAGATGAACCGCGGCGCGGAAGCGGCCGGGGGAGACGTGCTCCTCTTTCTGCACGCGGATACGGTTCTTCCGGATGATTACGCCGAACGCGTCCAGCTTGCCTTGCGCGAACCGAATACTTCGGCGGCCGCGTTTCGCCTGGGAATCGACGGGCGCGGGTTCGGATTGCGATTGGTGGAGATCATTTCCAACCTGCGTTCGCGCTACCTGGGCATGCCCTACGGGGATCAGGCCATTTTTCTACGCAAGGACGTCTTTCACGAGATCGGCGGTTATCCCGCGCAGCCGTTCATGGAGGATTTCGATCTACTGCGACGTCTGCGTAAGAAAGGGAAAATTCGTATCGTGTCCGCGGGCGTGCGGACTTCGCCGCGGCGATGGACGCGCCTGGGAGTGATTCGCACGACGCTCATCAATCAGGTCATCATTCTCGCTCACTACCTGGGGGTTTCCTCGGCTACGCTGGCCGCGTGGTACGAACGAACCTTCGCCGGCTCCCGAGCTTCTTCCTGACGACGTGCCGGCGCGCCGCCTCCCGGTTTCCCGCCGCGGCGATTCTCCGCGCGTAAATCGCCCATGAGTTTACGATGCGCGATGAGTCCGCTCAAGCAGGCGCCGGGGATGCCCTGACCCGGGTAAGTCGTGTCACCGCACTGATAGAAGCCCTCGGGGCCCAGTCGGGTTCGCAGGAGCGCCCAGGGCTTGATGCGTCGATACTGAGGGTAGCCGCCCACTGCGCCGTACTTGCGCAGAGTCCATTTTTCCCAGGCCGGCGGCGCCGAGCAGTGCGTGTAGAGCAGGTCCTCACGCGCGAACATGCCCAGGTCCGTGAGCTTGTTCAGAATCGCCTCTTCCAGGATCTGTTTGTCCATGTGGGTTTCCCGGGCCGGGTCCTGGTAGTGGGCGCTGATATTCGCGGTGACGGTACCGCCGGGACCCCGGCTTGGATCGTCCGGATGGCTCAAGCTGATGAAGAAGCTGTGGGCGCCGGCGCCTGGTAGTGGTTTGTCCAGATGGATCTGATGGTGCAACACGTCGAATCTTTCGCGCCGACGAAAGCCGATACCCATGGTGAACGCGCCGGTTAGTTCGCCTGATTTCATCAAGCGCAGGTTTCGGCATTGCATGCGCAGATGGTCGTCCAGCAGCTCCAGGGTGTTGTTGACGGGGATGCCCGATACGATGCGTTTCGCGCGATAGTTCATGCGACGACCGCGGTATTCGGCCGTGACGGTGAATCGCCCCCCTCCGCGGCTTTCGTTCGCGCGAATATCCAACACCCGGGTGCGGGTTTCCAATCGCGCGCCTTTGGATTCCAAATAGTTTACCAGCGCGCGAATCAGTTCGATATTGCCGCCGGGCACGTAGTAGTTATCGTAATTGGTATAACAGAGCGCGGCCGCGCCGAACAACGCGTTCACCTGAGTCATGTCGTTCTGCGCCGTGATCATCAACTGTTCGTCGACGAAAGCGCGAAAGCGTTCGTTCTTTTGTAAACCGAATCGCCGCAGCACGTCCTCCACCACGCGAAAGGCATGGGGTAGGCAGGAGAAATCGCCCGGGCGAACCGCCTTCAAGGAATCCAGGACGTCCCGCGCGCGACCCGGGGGAAAGGAGAGATGCCGGGAAGACGCATCCCACACGCGCTTGCTTAACTTATGGTTGAACTCCCAGAATTCACGCTGGCCCCGGGGGCCGAAGACGCGTTCGGCCTCCATGATCCAGCGGCGCAAATTCTGGTGGCGCGTGATTTCGGTTCCGTCACCGAGCACCACGCGCATGGGCGTTTCCAGTTTCACCGGACGAAAGTCCAGGCCGATTTCCCGAAAGAGCATGGCCGGGGGCATAAAATCCTCCAGGCCCAGCATGGTGGTGGCTCCGGTTTCAAACAGATATCCCTGACGGGGATAGGTGCTG
The DNA here is from genome assembly GCA_964530305.1 of uncultured Leptospiraceae bacterium. Taxonomy (GTDB): domain Bacteria; phylum Spirochaetota; class Leptospiria; order Leptospirales; family Leptonemataceae; genus CAZGYS01. The sequence goes on along the minus strand of CAZGYS010000665.1, from coordinate 1,165 downwards.
GTGCAGCCGCCGGGTAGGTAGTTCTGCTCCAGGACTCGGACCTTTAGCCCGTCCCGGGCCAGCATGCAAGCCGCGCTTAGAGCTCCCATGCCGGAGCCGATCACGAGCACATCCAGCGTTTCCGTCGGAGTTCCGACGGAAGGGAGGGGTTTGGGGTCGATGGTTTGCGTGGTCACGTGTTGATTTTAGTCCAATGTTGGGTGTTTTCTTTGGACGATTGTGATGAGAAGATAGGAAATCAGCCCCATTTCGTCCAGATATTGTTTCTTCCGTCGGAGTTCCGACAAATTGGGGGGCAAAAAGTCGGAACCTGAAGCCCTGGAGGGCGGTCCAAGTAAGTCCAGGAGGGGCCTAATGGAAAAAGCCCGAGAAAAGAGTCCCGTACCGACCATTGCCGCGGCGATTGCGCTGATCGTCGTCTTGTTGCCGGCCGGAGTCGTGAGCGGCGCGGCCCGGGAAATCGCCGGCGCCGTGGGCCTGAGCCTGGGCCAGAAGATCCGCTTGCTGGGGATATCCAGGGAGGCCAATCGCCTGTATCCTTCCGGAAAGTGGCCCAAGTTTCGTGAAGGCGATTTTTCGGGCGCCTTGAACCAGGGAACGTTGCGCGCGGTCTTCGCGAAACGGATCCGGTATCGCAAGGCGGCCATGGCGCGCATCATGTACGTGAATAAGAAGTTCTATTCCAGCCTGGATTCCGAACAAAAGCGAAAACTGGTGGAGCAGCTTCGCGTGGATTCCGCTCGCAAGCGCGCGAAACGCGCGCGACTGGCGAATTACGAGCGCCGCTGGTTTCGCATTACCTATGAGCGCATGGGTATCACCGCGGCTCGTCGTCCGGGCCTGGAGGCGGCGCGAATTCGCATGGCCGGCCTGCGCGCGCGGTCCTTTGCCGCCGGCCGTCGTCACGCGGCGCGCGTGCTGGAAGGCATTCGAACCGGACGCCCAATCGACGCCGATCTGGTCCGCATGAACCGCGAAATGCACGCCCATGAAGTGCGGGTCGCCCGCGCGAAAATTTCCCTGATGAATCTTTTCAACGCCAAAGAGCGCCGCGCCGTGCTGAGCGACTTTACGAATATGATGAATAAACGTAATTTATAACTGGGAGGGAGTGCTACTCCCTCCCAGGCCCTCCCTCGCCGGGGACTTGCGGATGTCCTCGGAC
>CAZGYS010000664.1:0-3764 GCA_964530305.1 uncultured Leptospiraceae bacterium | reverse complement strand
AGGATTCGGAATCCGGTCCCCTGCCCTCGGAGTCGACTTCGGTGGCCGGCTCCGCGGCCGCGGCCTCTTCCAATTCCGCGACCGGCGTCGGAACATAGGCGGTGCCTTCCACTTCCTCGGAAAGGCGATTCAGATATTTCTCTTCATACAGGGAAACGAAAGTGAGGAAAATCGTAATAATCAGCGGCCCGTAGAAAATACCGGCCATGCCGAAAGCACTCATACCGCCGATGATACTGAAGAACACCAGCAGGGAATTCATGCGAACGCGCGTTCCCATGAACAGAGGCTTAAACCAGTTTTCAACAACCAGGGAAATACCGGTGCAATAGACGAACAAGACGATGGACGCAACCCAGTTCCCCGTGGCCAGCAGATACAGACAGGCCGGAACATAGACGATGGAAATGCCGACCAGGGGAATGAAGGCCAGCACAATCATCAATACCGTCCACAGCAAGGTCGAGCCGATCCCCGCGAACGCGAAACCGATGCCGGCCAGGACTCCCTGAATTACGCCGCCGACGCCGTTTCCTACCAGGGTTACGAAATTCATCTCGTTGAATTTCTTGAGAATGAGTTCCTCGTCTTCGTCCGGCAGCGGCGAAAGCCACAGCAAAAAATCCTTCAAACGCGGCCCTTCCTTGAAGAAGGCGAAGATCATGATCATCATGAGCAGAAATTGCCAGAGGAAGGAGAAAACGTTCCCCAGCACCGCGTTCACTTGCGAAAGGACCTTGCCGCTGATGGTCTTACCCAGGTCCACCAGCATGCTCTGAATGGATTCAATGGAATACTGCTTGCCCGCGAAAATGGACTCGAAGATTTCCTTGCTCAGCTGAGTAGCGTAACCACTGCCGAAGAACGTATCCTTGATTAACTTTTCGGTTTCGGGCGATTGCAGGCGATTGATGACGAAAGCAGTCTCCTGCGTCAGGCGCGCCGCAATATAAACCGCCGGCAGGAAAACCAGCAGCAAAATCACGACGCAGACAAGAGCCGCCGCGAGCGTACGGTTCAACTTCCATCTATCCACCGCGAATCTCATCACGGGATAAAAGGCACCGGCCAGAATTCCCGCGAAGATGATGGAAGTTAGATAATCCCAGATCATCAAACCGACCAGGGCCAGCAAGCCCAGGAAGAGGATCACGAAATAGGATGTCTCGTATTTAAATCGTTTCATAGACTACACCAGAATCGTCCCGGCAGGTTAACGCGGCTCCGCGGGACCGTCGCCGCTTTTCGGCATCTTGTTCGACTCGTTTTGGGGCGTCGTCGCGCCGGCATCGGCGGAGTCCGCCGCCGCGAGCACCGGCATGGAGGGGGCTTCGCCGAAACCGGGCGTGGACGATTCATCCTCGACCTCTTCGCGGCTTCGCGCGATTTTCTTAAAACCGACGATGCCTTTCATCGGGTCGTATCCCATGCGATTCAGCCACCAGCCGGTCACGCCGAAATACATGATCATGAAAACGGCACAGGCCGCGGCCACAATCATCCGGTATTCAAGGCTGATTTTCGACGGACCGATGAAGGCTTCCAGAAAGGCCGCCGAGAAAGTCAACAGGCCGGCCGCGGTTATGATGGGCACGGCGCCCCGCGCTTCTTCCAGCAGGGCCCGCATACGCTCACGTCCGCCGGGCGCGACGAAGGCATAACCGATGCGCAGACCGGCTCCCGCGGCAAAGCAAATGGCCGTGAGTTCGAATGGACCGTGGGCCATAATCCAGGTGAGAATATTATCCCGCGCCGGCGTGGAAAATAGATACCCCAGCACGGTCCCCAGGAAAACGGCATTGAACAACGTAAGAAAAAGGGAACCAACTCCGCCCAGAATCCCCATGCCGAAAATTAAAAGGTCTATGCCCACGTTGTTGGAGATATAAAAACTCGTGGCATAGGTGCTCCTACCCATGCTGGTTCCGCTCGGGGGTTTCGAATGCATCTCGTAGTATTGCTGCATGCGAGCCTCTCCCAGAACCAGCGCGGAAAAGCTCTTCGAATTATAGGCCATGAACATACAAACGAGAAAGGGCACGAAGAAGGCCAGCAGGCAAATGCGAATGTAGACGTCCTTGTACACCAGGGCGGGGATGCGCCGGAGGAAGAAGTCCTTGATGTCCCCGGCGCGATTGCGTCGCACGGAATAAAGAGTATCATGACCCCTGGAAACCAGCGCGTGCAGGTATTCCTGCGATTCCCGGGGCAAACGAAAGGCGGCCGCCAGACTCAAATCCGTGCACGCCGAGCGATACAAGCGCGCGAACTTGAGAATATCCTTCGCCGCCAGGCTACGCTCCATTTTGTATTCCATGAGATCCAGCAGGCGCGTCAGCTCTTTCCAATCTCCGGAGCGTTTCTTGATGAATTCAGCGGGAGTCATAATGATTAATCATGGTCGCGGCAAGCGCGATCCTCAACGTCCTCCGTCCATGATGCCCCCGCGACGGGGATCTACGTCGACCATTTCTTCCCGGGGAAGTTGAAAAAGATGATAATGCACGGCGAACAATAGTTCCTCGGGCGTGCAACGCAGGGATTCGGCCGCGAAATAATTGCGCAGACGCTCCTCCACCGCCCGGGCGATTTCGCGCATGCGTGCCGCGTTCAGGCGACGACGCCGGGCCACGAAATCGTTCAAGGCCTGCGTGAGCGTCGGCGAAGGCACCTTGCGCATATTCAACTGCCCCGCCAATTCCTTGATGCGGGGGTGGTCCACCACGGAAATGCGGTCGTTGACTTCCCGCTTGCGGCGAATCACCACCGTGCCCGCCGCCAGATCTCCCAGACGCTGAAAGGACTTACCCGTAATGAAGGTCGTGAGACCGGCTATGCCGTAGGTAGCCGTGAAGGCCATGCCCAGGGCGGGCATGGGAAACATGTCCGCTACTCGCAAGAGATTGCGCACGGCGATTTGCACGACATCCAGGGACGTTCCGTCCAGGGCCACCACTCGCAATGAGAGAATCATCTTGCCCGGCGTCCGACCGCGATTCAGCCATTCAAAGAGAAAAAAGTAGAACCAGTTGATGACGAAAATCGCCATGAACATTAAAAAGAGCACCAGGTAACCCGGCTCCATGGAAAGCGCGCCGATGGAAGTAATGACGCCGAGAATGGACAACACGAAGACCACGCCGATGATCATCATGATGATAAAGAACTGGTCCAGCATCACGGCGAAGAAGCGGCTGATGGGGCCGGCCATGTTGTAGCGAAAGACGATGTACTCGGGCGTGGGAATAGCGAGATCGGTGTCCAGGTGTTCCTGATTGGTTTCAATCGCCATGCTTTCGGCCTTCCCTTAAGAGCGAATCAAGCTTCGTGCCCGAACTTTCGCAACAGCGCGTCGCTCACGGGCGCGGGCGTATAGTTGGCCACGCTGCGACCATAACGCGCGACTTCCTTGATGATGGTACTGGAGAGAAAGGAATATTCGCTCGACGCCAGCAGAAAAACCGTATCTACTTCCGCGTTTAATTCACGGTTCATTTGATAGATGGCGTATTCATAGTCGTAGTCCGTAACCGCCCGGATGCCGCGAATGAGCGCGGCGGCCTTGCGCTCCCGCGCGTAATCCACCAGCAGACCGTTGAAGGTAACGACTTCCACATTGTCCTTGCCGCTCAGGATCTCCTTCATCAGATCCACCCGTTCTTGAATCGTGAACAGGGAATTCTTGGCCGAGTTCACGGCCACGGCTACCAGGATATGATCAAACAAAGCGCGCGCGCGCTCGATGATGTCGAGGTGACCATTGG
>CAZGYS010000663.1:0-3767 GCA_964530305.1 uncultured Leptospiraceae bacterium | reverse complement strand
ATCCTTCAAGGGCTTGGAAGAGTGATAGTCCGCGCCGAAGATGAGCGCCGTAAATTCAGCGGTGTTTTGGGCGCCGAAATAACCGCCACGCAGTCCGTAAGCCTTACCTTCGGGATCCTTATAATAGATGCCCGCCTTCACGGGTCCCAGGCGAGCCGAGACGCCATAGGCTCCGGTCTGACCCTCGGCCGTAAAAACATCCCCCGCGTCCCGCAAACGATTTTTCAGATAGTGACCGGAGCAATTCGCGAATAAGCAAACGAAAACGGCCACGCCGGCGGCCGCGCCCAATCGCCGCGCGAACCCCTTGCTCAAATTCAGTCCTTTCTCCTGAAAATTCATACCGTTTCAGAACCCCTGGGGGTAACAATTCTTGCAACCGCGAATGGAGAGCTTCTTCCGGTCCACCCGGGGATCGCTCAGTGCCAGAATCACCCCGTCCAGGGGCACCTTCTTCTTACAGACGGGACAGCTCCGTTTGCGCTTGCCCTGCTCTCCCAGGCAGTAGGGGCAGCCCTTGATCCGAGTCTGGATTTCCACGTCCCCGATCTCGGTGACGTCCGATCGAATGCGTTCACCTTGTATTAACTGTTGTTTGCAGATGGGACACATGCCCCGGGGCTTCTGCTTTTCACGGTTATCCGAGGAATCCCGCAGGGGGAAGAGCATCCAGAACAAGAATGCCAGCAATCCCAGTCCGCAACCGAAGAGTATAAGGTATCCCGTATCCACCCGGAAACAATGGACGGGATCGGGCGGCTCCCGGCAAGCCTTTCGGCACCAAAAAAGCTGGACGGAATTCCGCCGAACCCCGACAAAAAGGTATAGATGACCACTGAAACAAAAGTTCTGAATTTTCAGGCGGGCTCCACGGTTGTCGTGCAGGGCTCCCCCAATCAGGGCTATTTTTACATAGTTCGAGAGGGCAATCTCACCGTGCATTCGGGCGTGCAATTCCTGGATAAGGAGTTGAGCCGCTTCGAAAAGGGAGATACCTTCGGACTGGTTTCGGCCCTGACCACGGGTCAGCATCTCGGCACGATCCATTCCCAGACCAACTCGTCCCTGATTCGTGTACCCATCTCGTCCCTGGGGGACTTTCTCCGGGAGCACCGCGAAATATGTTTAAAGCTCCTGAATTTTTATTCCAAGGAATTGAAGGCCCTGGACAAACACCTGGCCAACTTGAACAGCCAGAGCAGTTGGGATAATCGCCCGGAAAAACTCTATCTGGATCACCAAACCTACAAACGCCTGAACGCAACCCGCTACGCCGGCTACAGCCTGGCGCGCTTCGTGGAGTGGGTGGATGAAAATCCCGATTCGCCTGGCCGCGAATACCTGCCCGCCGCGAAGGAAAGCCTGGCCGGGGAATTCGGGGGGCTTAGCTTTCCGAAAGCCAGGGAAAACAAATTCGAAATGCCGGCCGGGGAAATCGTCTTCATTGAAAACGAGCCCAGCGAATTCGCCTACATCATTCTGGAAGGCAGCGTCAAGGTTACCAAACTCGTGCACGATAAGGAATTCGTCGTGGCCGTACTGGGTCCGGGCGAAATCGTCGGCGAACTTTCCCTGCTGGACAACAAGCCCTACTCGGCCTCGGCGGTCTGTAAGGAAAAGACCTCGTTCATGCGTCTCTCCCGGGGCACCTTCATTCAGGATTGCGGGGCGGCCATCCTCCAGAAAATTTTCGAGAGCATGGCGCGGCGAATCTGGTTTTCCCATCAACGCCTGGCCATTCTCAAGGTCGAGGATCCCTGCGCGCGCATGTATTTCTTTTTACTTTCGCTCCACCGAAACGTGTATCGCCTCAACACGGTGAACATGCGCACGAATTACGAGTTTCATTTTTCGGTGGAAGACCTGCGACGCATGTGCGGCCTGCTCAAGGTCAAGGCGGAACGCCTGGAGGATTTTTACAATGACGCGAACATTAAACGCGGCAAGAACAACATCCTCATCCTGGACGTGGGCGAACTGGAGAACCGGGTTCTGAAATACAAACCCCGGGCCGGCAAGGATCTGGACAACCTATTTCACTGAACGCCTGGGCGTTTGCCCGTCCGGCCCGCGCACATACTTGATCAGATCCCTGGTGGATTTGAGGCCGTCCGCAACCCCGATCAATAAAACCAGAATCACGACCCACAGCTTCACGCGCAGGTGCTTGCGCTGCTCTTTGGGCGTCCGCATGCGATGATACAGCATGTACAGGGACCAGCCCGTAAACATATAGCCGATGAGGCATCCGATGATGATCAAGGCGATTTTCGGCATGGTTATCGCCAATCACCGGGTGTCCAACCGGAGGGCAAGTGGTTTACCGCGGAACGCACGGAAGCCACGGAATAGTTCAGCCGCGCCGGCACGCGAACCTGGCGTTCCACGTCATAACCCTGAAAACGATTGCGGTGCGTTCAGTGCCTTCCGTGCTCAATGGAGCGGAATATTCTTTTCGAATTCCCGAATCTCTTTTTCCAGATCCTTAATCATCTTCGTAATATGAGGCGCCATGGCGTTCGCGTCCAGGCCGGGGGTTTTACCGCGCACGGCGACGTACTTAAGCATGGCGATTTTATCGCGATTGTACTTAACGCGAAACGCGTAGTATTCCGCGCGTTCGTCATTGGACGCCCGGCCGGATTCGATTTTGTAGTGAACCTTGCGCAGGCGATTCAACAGATGATTGCGTTTGTCCATGCGAACACGGTCCGCGTCGTCCGGCAGAGGCGGTAAAAAGACATTTCCCGGCAGGGCTTTGTGCATGGCGCGGGCTTGCTCCAGGGCGGCCGGATTTTCAACCAGGCCCGGCTTTTTGTCCCCGCCGATGGCGCTCTGCCCGGGCAAGCCGTCGAAGATGGACGCGCTTCCCGATGAAGGCGATTGTTTGGAAGACGCGGGAGCGCCGAATCGCAACGCGAAAAGGACCGCGGCACACAGCAATACCGCGCAAATCGAGGCAATCAGGAGCAAGGGTTTCTTCATGTAATAAAATGGCCGGGGCGCTTGCCCCGGCCGAGTTCCCATGCGAAAATAAAAGAATGAATATAAGAACTTCAGCGCAGGCTCTGAGCCAGCGCCGGGTTATCCGTAATCACGCCGTCCGCGCCCGCGGAATAGACTCTTTGAATATCGGCCGCGTTGTTCACGGTCCAGTAGTTCAAAATATAATTATAACGATGCGCCTGCGAAACGAATGAATCCGTCACCAGGCTGAAAATCGGCAGGGTCACGCCCAGCAGTTCCAGGTCCTTGTGCAGATAGGGCGTCTCCAGCATGTGCTTTTCGTCCCGAGGCACGCCCGCGCAAGCCCACTGAGGCAGCCGCGCCATGTAACAAAGAAGGAAACTAACCTGCTCCCCCGCGGACAGTCCCGTGGGTACGCCTTTCTGCAACGCGCGAAAGTTCTTAACCGACGTGCCGTTGACGCTGGAGATGCTCACATGACGCTCCATTCCATAGCGGCGAATCTCGCTCCAGAGGACGTTTTCGATTCCCGTGTAACGCTTGAAGAGCGAATTGTCCGGCGTTTTCATTTCGATGGTCATACGACGACCGCGAAAGGTCGACAGGATTTCGCGCAGTTCGGGAATTTCGTATCCGAGACTCCAGCGACAGGACTTGAGTCGACTCATCGTGAGTTGCGAAACCTTGCTCTTACCCGCGCAGCTTCGCGGTAACTTGTCGTCGTGATGCACGGCCAGGCGTCCGTCCGCGGTCAGGTGAATGTCCATCTCCAGGATCTCGACGCCCAGGCCCGCCGCATA
>CAZGYS010000662.1:1512-3781 GCA_964530305.1 uncultured Leptospiraceae bacterium | reverse complement strand
TGACCCGCCCGTCGGAACACCGACCCATGACGGGCAGGCAAACACGATGATTAAGAGAATTCTGGTTCCACTCGGCGATAACGGCCCCCAACCGGCGGTCATGGAAAAGGCCATGCGCATGGCCCGGGGAACGAAGGCCCGATTGATCGGCCTGGCGGTCGTGGATGAACCCACGATTATGAAAGGGGAGCCCACCGCGCCCGGCGCTTCGGATTTCGTGGAGCGCAAGCAGCACGCCCAGATGGAAAAGGCCCGCAACACTTCCGAGAAGGCCCTGGAGGATTTTCAGTCCGTCTGCAAGACGGGCAAGGTCGACTGTGATGCCCTGCTGGTCCAGGGCGAACCCCATGAGATGATCATCGACGAATCCGAGAAGCACGACCTGGTCGTCATGGGCCAGAAAACCAATTTCAAATACGCTACGCAAAATGATCCCTGCGAAACCATGGAGGCCGTGCTCAAGGCCACGCCGCGTCCCGTCATGGTCGTTCCGGAAACCCTGCCCGAAAGCGGCAAGGGCATCATGTTCGCCACGGACGGCAGTCCCGGTTCCAATCGCGCCTTGCAGATGTTCCAGTTGAGCGGCCTGGGCCGGAATCGACAAATTCACATCGTCTCCATTAACGAAGACGTGGATCACGCCGCCGCCAATTGCGCGCGCGCCGCTTCCTACCTGGAAGCTCACAATATCAAGACCGAGACGCACCCCATCCAGTCCGGAGACAAACCCTGGAATGTATTGATGGACGACGTTCGCCGTCATCCCCCGGAAGTGATTGTTATGGGCGCCTACGGCAAGTCGGGTCTCAAGGATTTCTTCTTCGGTTCCGTAACCAGTGAATTCATCAAGGCCAGCCCCATCCCCATGTTCATCTTTCATTGAGCGTCGTTCCGATGAAAAAGCGCGGAATATTCCTTTCCGTATTCGCGTTTGCGTTCACGGTATTGTTGGCGGGCGCGGGTTGTCGCGCGCTGGTCAAGGGCGAAGGCGATTTTCGTCATGGCGTTTTCCTGGCGGCCTGGTACGGCGCTGAATCCAATTTCATCGCCCACCCCAAATTGGATCAGGCCGCGCGGGAAATCATCGCCGATGAGCGCGAGCGCGAAACCATGCGCTTGAACAATCTCGCCGCGGCCCATGCGCGCCTGTTGCGGGTGAATCGCGCCGCCGCCGCCTTTCGCGCCTGTTTGAAGCGAAAGCCCCGGGTTCCCCGTCCTTATCTGAATTACGCCGAGTTTGAACGCTTGCTGGGGCGCGAAGAGCAAGCCCGGGCGATTCTGCGCGATCTGGTTCGCCGTAAGGACTTCGGTGGTGAACTCCTGCTGGCCGTCGCCGCGAAAGCGGAAGAGCGGGGCGGCCCTGAAATCGGGGTCATGTTGGCCGAGGCGATTTACCGCGGCGATTCTTCCTCGCCTGAAATAAAAAAGCAAAGCGCGCTGTGGCTGGGGCGATACTACCTGGGCGTGCCCGACTATGCTCGCGCGCGAACCTGGCTGGATCGAGTTCTCACTCTGGACCCCCGGCAAAACGAAGCGCTCTACGGCATGGGCGTCATCGCCTATCTCGCGGGCGAACATACGAGCGCGGCGGAATACCTGTCCGGAGCTCTCGCCGCCGGCGGGAAACAAAAGCCCCTGCGCTTTTTGCTGGCGGACAGCTATTCGCGGGACAATCGCACCCGGCAAGCCCTGTCCGTTCTGAACGGAACGCCCCATGAAACCTTGAAGAGCGATTTTCGCCTGCTGGAGTTGCGGGGGCGATTGTTGCTGTTAAAGGACTGGCGCACGGATCCGGAAGGTCTCCTCGTCGGCGTACAGTCGCCCGCCATGCGCAAGCGTCTGCTGCGTAGCTGGTTCGGCGATTCCAACCTGGACGACATTCGCGCCACTCGCCGTGAACTCGAATTGATGTACTGACGCCCACTCGATGGCCCGCGCTCGGCCGTTCGCCTCGGCATCATCGGCGCACATCAAATCGCAAAGCCGACGTCATGCAATCGACATGTGATCGTCTTAACCTTCGCTCTGTCTGACTATTACTTCAATCGTGGAAGAAACATGAAAATGTACAAACTGTTAGAGGAATCCGTTGAAAATACGCCGGGGGGCGCGCGTCGCTTACGTTCCATTCGAATCGGCATGACGCTGTTCTGGTTGGCGGCGATGGTTGCGGTCGTGGCCTGCGCCCCGTCGGGCAAGGTGCCCATTCTCACGGGCGATAAAACGGCCAACTATTATAAGGCTGCAACGGAACTCAATGGGGTCCTGG
>CAZGYS010000662.1:0-1502 GCA_964530305.1 uncultured Leptospiraceae bacterium | reverse complement strand
ATGCCCTGCGTATTTTGGAATCGCCGGGATCCTATAAAAACGTGAGCGACCTGGCCAATGGTCGCGCGAAGCTGGCCATGGCGCAATACGATGTATTGTATCTTTATTCCCTGCGCAAATCCCTGCGACCGCTGGTGAACAAGAGCAGCCTCCTGGCACCCGGTGCCCTCGAGCATGTCCATGTGATCGTTCGCCGTGACGGCGATATCAAGTCCCTCAAGGGTCTTCACAGGAAGCAACTTGCCGTTGGTCCGCGCTTCTCCGGCTCCTGGATTAGCGCCTACGTGCTCATGTACGACATCAATGGCTTCGACATGGCCCGCAAGGCGAACATCCACCATCTGTCCTATAAAGACGCGTTGAAGGCCTTGAAGAAAAAGAAAGTGGATGCCTTCTTTATCACTTCCCCGTCCGGCGTTCCGTTTCTCAAGGAGTTGCCGGAGTCCTTCGGCGCGGACTTTCGCTTACTGGGCGTCGAGCCCGAGTTGAAGCTTTCGGACAACGCGGTGGACTTTTATACGCGCCGGGACATTCCGGCCGGCACCTACGCGTGGCAAAAGGAAGCGGTGACTACGTTTGCCACCCCGTCCTACATTCTGATTTCCAATGCCGTCGCCGCGCCCAGGGCGACCGCCATCACGAAGGACATCTATGAGGACGCGGAAAAACTCCATGGGACCAGCAGCTTATGGCGACTGATGACGAAGAAGTACGTGAAATCCGAACTGGCCCTGGGGCGGCCCTACCACGCGTCCGTGCGGAAATACCTGGGCGTCAAAAAAGCAAAGAACGTCCTTCCGCCGGGTGAGAAGTAAGCTGCATAGAGGCGCGGTCTAGAGCCGCGCGATGCGGTCGCGATAGTTGTCCAGCAGTTCGCGCATGTAACCCAGGGTCTCGGCGTCCCCGGCTTCGGAGACTTCGCGTGCCAGGTCGTGCAGGAGATCCAGCAAGCGAAGGGTTTTCTCCACCGGAGTGGGCAGAGGCGGCGCTTCGCTCGCGGCGCCGGAGCGCGCCCGCTCGATGGCTCGTTCGATATCACGATGATCGATGCCGAACAGGCCGCCGATCTCGGCCTCCATTTCCCGCGCCAATCGACGGACCTGCAAATCTCGCGGCGCATTATCGGTTTCGGTGGAATCGCCCATGTGAGGGATCGATTATATCGGGCGCCGAGAATTGAAAAGGACAAAATCGGTTTATGAATCGACGCGGATTTTTCGTTACCTTTAGGGCGCGGATGCTTCCCAAGAGAATACGGTTCCAGCGGAGCCGCGTTCATAGAGAGGAATCCATGTCATTATTCAAAGGTTTTTCAGGGCGATTGCCCGCGGTCGCGGCCATCGCCGGTTCGGTCCTATTTTTGTCCGGTTGCCTGGCCGACATTCGCCCGCCCGAAATTCAAAAGACCGTCGCGGCGGATGCCGCAAGCAAGGGGCGCGCCCTGCTGAACGAGGCCATGGGCGCCCACGGCGGGCTGGACGCCTGGAAGAAGCACGGCACCA
>CAZGYS010000661.1:0-3792 GCA_964530305.1 uncultured Leptospiraceae bacterium | reverse complement strand
CAATGCGGCATATAAAGGCGCGATTGGTTTACACGAGGGTGGCCTTGCCGGTGCGGTTGCGGGCGGTATTACGGGATATCTCGCGGGGACCGGTGGAATTGGTTTGGCCAGCGGCCTTGGTTTGAATGTCGATTTAGGTTATTCACATGCGGAAGGTTTCTCGGCGGGCGTTGGAGTCGGGTTCGGCGGCGCGAGTAGCTTGAAAGGTTTAAATCTCGGCGTCAACTACAGCGACGCGGAAGGGTTTGGCCTGAGTGGCGGCTTTTCTTTCGGCAACGGAGTTGGTTTCAATCTATCAGCCAATGAATCCGGCGGATACGGTGCGGGCTTGAGTTATGCTACGAGCAGGAGGAACTCATTTAATCTGGGCTATAATTACTCGACGATAACCGGCGGGCGGACGAGTTTGAGCTATACACGCAGTTCAGGCGTGAGCTCGTACACCGGGGGTCTCACATACGGTCCGGACTCGGGTTTCGGGATGTCGCTGGGATATGGACTGACTACATTGTCGAGTGCGGATCAAATGTTGAGTTCGAATTTCAGTATCGGATACGACCAGAGCGGCTTCCGAATGGGAGCTTCCTTGAGGAGTTCCGTATATGACGACACTCGAGGTCCGCGCGGTGATTTACCTCCGCTTGGCGGCGAAGGTAGCTGGCTGGATAGACTCGGCGACGGTATCGCGGGATTTTTCGGCGATACGGTTCCAGGGTTGGCCAGTGGTGCGTGGAACGGGCTTGGGAATTTCTTTGGTGGCGTCGGTGATATGCTTGGGTTCGGAGAGGGCGGATTCTGGGATCGGACGGGTGACTCGATAGCTGGGTTCTTCGGCGATTTGTTCGGGGGTGATAGCGAAGGGCCAAATATTCTCGGACAGGTTTCGCCGACACAACCGGAGACATATTCCGATAATTTGAAGTCGCTGATGAAGGAGCTCAAAAAATACTTTGAAACCGACGCAAAAGCGCTAGATGTAAAAACTCTTGCCGGGAAAGGCCAGCAGAGCATGATAAAAAACTGGTGCAAACAAAACACGCTCTGCTCGGCATTTGCAAAGTTCTCTGGAGCAGTGGGTAACTTTATTACTGGCGGGAAGCAAGGTTCATCCCTTGTGAAAACCCGTGCCATGTATGACGACTTGGTTAACAGTGAGAGAAGATCAGCTCTCAAGCAGCACAATTCCGAGAAGGCGGCGATAAAGGATTCCATTGCATTGAGGGAAAAGGCGTTGGAAGGAGTCGATCTTGAGGAAACGAAAAAACAGCATGAGATATCGCAACTCAGCATTAATAGTCTCAAGGACCAATTGAAGTCGAGTAAAATAAGTGAAACGGAGCGAGCATTGCTTGAGAAGACATTAAAAGAGCAAATGCAGTTGCATGTGGCTAGCGGAGAGATATTGAGGAATGCTCGAGATCTTGCAAAAGATCAAGCTGCTTTGGACAGTAGTTCGTCTCGATATTATGATCGCCTGATAGCGTTGCGAAAGATAGAAAAGGAAGTCCACAAGCCGGGATACACCGATACGACGAAAGTATACTCGATGTTCGATTCGTACGCCGATACGTATTCGATGCGTTCGGAACAGGTGAAGCTGGAGTCAGCGGCGATTGCGCAGTTCCAGAGTAATTTCGCGATTATGTTCGTGGCCGGGCGCGGAAAGGGCACGCATTTACCCATGACGAGACCCGGCGGTTCCGCATCATATACCGAATTCGATCGGCGAATCGCGCAGTTGACGGCATCATTCGCGCGCTCAGTGGGGCAGAAACCGGAATTGTTTGAAACATGGCGCAAGCACGGCGGTGCGAAGCTGGGTAGCTACGTGGATTTCGCGGTCTACAAGCATATCCGGGATAGACGACGCACCGGTCCGCATTGCTATACGCACACGAATCCGGTGACGGTGAGCGGCAGTCCGATCACGATTCAAAGGTGTTACTGAAAAATACGGTATCGGAGAATGCTATATATGAGATCATTCGCTTTTGTTCTTATCCTGCTTGGAGTCACGGCGTGCCACTGTTTCCAGAGCCGCCCTGCTGGCGTCCCTGAAACGGCCGAGTGGAATGAACCCACCAAAAGGTATTTTCTTGGCGATGAAATTGATGGGAAGCCGCGGTTGCGCGTTTGGACCAAAGAGGGAGTACTTGTCACTCTGCGCCTCGGGTCTGGCCCCAAGGCGTTCGTGGAGCGTTATTCACCAAGCGGGGAACTGATCTACAAAGGTAGAATAGAAGATAGAGCGCGCGACCCGAACAATTCCTTACGGTATTCAAACAAAAAAATCAGCATTCCATCCGAGCGCCCGGTGGCCGTACCCGCAAGTGCAATCTTTAACAGGGGATTGAATCGATGGGAGGCAGGCAATTCATCCAACAGCAAAAAGAACGGGAAGTGGTTGTTGTGGCATCGAAACGGAAGGTCAGCAGGTTACGTCCATTACAGAAATGGAAAAATAGAGGGTGAACTACTCTTCCTACTAACTGATGGAAAGACGCCTTATCTTCGCGCCGTCTACCACGCTGACGGGAAAATCACGAAAATTCCCATTAAAAAACCCGAAACACGAAAGTGACCCGCGTTTAGCCTAATCTTGCTGGATACTGTCCTGTCCCGTCCGGTATTTAAACCGAACCTACAGATTTCGAAATATGGAGTACGTAATTTCGTGATTACGTCTCCAAACTTCGAAATTCCATATCATCCGACATCTACGTCATCAAACTTTCTGCAAAACCGACCAGCCAATTTTCTTTACACCACCAACGACTGATTAAACTGAAATCAGTTCTTTAACAATTTCTACGCGAAAATCGTCAAAAGCGATAGTTTCGCATGGGAAAATAATGCGATAAGTTCGTCTTTTCGACCGAGATTAGCACCACCAATGACCTTTCGCGCTGTCTTCGCGGACAGGAGGTCCGCGAAACTCCGCGAATGTGAGCCACGGATGGCGAACCTTCGCGGCGCGAAGGGAGAGCGCGAGAGGGATGCCGCGATGCATCCCTCTCGTGAAAGTAAAAAAACCACCACGGCCTAAAAAAAATCTCAATCAAGCGCGGAATCGCGCCACGTCGTTTCGTCTTATCCATCACAATTAAAAATGGGGAAGTAGCCTAATTGGTAAAGGCAATAGACGGTTAATCTATCAAAGCACAAACAGGATACTCCACTCGGGATGCGTCGCATTCCAATCGATTCATTCTTACAAGCATGTATTGTTGGTTCGAATCCAGCCTTCCCCGTCTTAACAAACCTATTCGCGCGCGAAAATTCCACGCATACGAACTTCCGCCTCACGGGTCCAATCCGCTGAAGAGTCGCCGATTGAAAAAGCGGCTTTCCTGTTGGATTTTCGCAAGGCGATTCGTCCAATGAAAACAAAAACGGCGAGCGAACGATACACACATCGCTCCCTTACTCGAGAATACCTCGGCTAGAGAAATCATTCGCCCTTACTCGGGCAACCTCCCCTACCGTTATTCACGTCCTTCGCTCGCCGGAGGAAAAACAATGAACATTAAAATAGGTATCGACATAGGCAATGTGATCATCGGCGGTGATACCGACCGACCGGACATCTTCTTTACCGACGACTATCTGGATTGTCCGCCCATCCAGGACTCCCTGGAAAGCATCGCGAATTTAAGCAAGGTCGTGGGTCCGGAAAACGTGCACCTCGTCTCGAAGTGCGCGCCCCGCGTTGAAAGAAAATCAATTGATTGGCTTCGCCATCGGGATTTCACCGGATTGACCGGCATCGCCGAAGGCAATCTGCATTTTTGT
>CAZGYS010000660.1:0-3795 GCA_964530305.1 uncultured Leptospiraceae bacterium | reverse complement strand
GGCTATCTTGTTCGGTATGGAGTTCTGGCAGGACCTCAAGCCCGAAGCCTTTGACAGACTGCGAAACAACCGCGGCTTGCTGTATTTTACGGCGGGGACCCTGTTGCTGTTGTGTTTTCTGATCTATTCGGTAACGGTCAGTCCGCAGTTCATTTACTTCCAATTCTGAAACCCGTCTGAAGAATGGAAGCAGCCTCGAATAATGATCGCTGAGCGAATTTGGGGTTTGACAAAATCCTCAAAACATTGTTCCATGTGTCCATGGAAGTTACCATCAGGGAGCGGGATGGGGTCGGCATCCTGGCCATCAACGGCGAAATCGATCTCTATAATGCTCGGGAGCTTTCCGAAGCCATTGAGAAGATCATGTCCGAGGGCAAAAATCGGGTAATTATCGATTTCGCCGAGGCCTCCTACATCGACTCGACCGGTATCGGCGCCCTGCTGGGAGCCAATGGTAAACTCAAAGCGGCCGGCGGCGGTATTCGCTTCATGAAAATCCCCGAACCGGTGAATAAGGTTTTCCGGCTTTCCAACTTAAGCGCCTTTATTCCCTGCCATGATTCCGAGGACGAAGCCGTCCAGGCCTTCAGCTAAGCAAGACCGAATCGTCGGCCGGCAATTGCCGGGCCCGTCAGCTTCCTAACTTTCACGCGAAACGCCCGGGGGGAAGTCTTCGTTTCTCGTCCCGCTCTTTCGCGACAATCGCTTTCATCAATTGAGTCATAATCCATATCTCCGCGGGATGTTACTATGGTGTTATGGCCGAACCGGGTAATATTACGTACTCGCCTGAATATCGGAAGCATTGTGTCTATGTTAAATTAATGGTTGAATATCGCGCCGGTTGTGAAAAAATAGAGACCGTCCCGCCATGAGCCCCGCCGAACAACACTCCCTGTTGCGAAGACAACTGCGTCGTTTCTATGGGGCGGAGCGTGAGATCCCGGGGGATTTCGCCGAGCTCATCGGCGCGGTAAACGAGACCTACGTTCAATTCGACGACGACCGCGGTATGCTGGAGCGTTCCCTTGAATTAACGTCCCGGGAATTGCTTGAGCGAAATCAAAGCCTTCGCGCCGAGCTTTCGGAACACAAGAAAACCGCGCGAGAACTGGAAAGTTCCCTGGCGCTGGTGCGCGCTACCCTGGAATCCACGGCGGACGGTATTCTCGTGGTGGACGATTCGGGTCGTTTGATCAGCTTTAATCGTAAGTATCTGGAGATCTGGGAAATTCCGGACGGCATGATCAACCCGGGCGATGAAGACATGCCCATGTCTCACGTTCAATCTAAACTACGAGACCCGGACGAATACGTTAAAAAGATCAATCGCCTGCGCTCGGATCCCGCCGCGGAAAGTCATGATATTCTGGAACTGAAGGACGGCCGTATCATCGAGCGCTATTCGACGCCCCACCGGGTAGGCGAACGCACGGTGGGACGCGTTTGGAGTTTTCGAGACATTACCGAACGCATCCAGGCCCTGGAAGATATGCAACGCAGCGAGGAGCGCTTTCGTCTGCTCTTCGAACTGGCTCCCACGGGCATGGCCATCACCGGTCTGGACGGTTCCATTCAGCGTGCCAATAAGGCCTTCACGAACCTGATCGGTTTCGACGAAGGCGAGCTGCGGCGGATGAAATTCGCGGACTTCACTCACGCGGACGACGTGCCCGGCGGACTGGAAATGGATCGTCGCCTGCTGGACGGCGAAACTTCGCACTTCAGCATCGAGCGACGTTATATTCGCAAGGACGGCAAGATCGTCAACGTCCTGCTGGACCTGGGCGTGCTGCTGGATTCCCGAGGAGAACCTCGTAACTTTATCGCTCAGGCGGCGGACATCAGCGAACGTAAGCGCAGCGAAAGGATTCTTTCCGAGGAGAAACGCCTGCTGGAAATCGTTGCCCGCAGTGAACCGCTGGGAGTACTGCTGGAACAACTTGCGCGCGGGATCGAAAAGCAAATCGACGACGTAGTGTGTTCCATTTTTCTCCTGAACGAAGAGAAGAACACATTGAGTCTGGGAGCGGCGCCCGGACTTCCCGGCGAATACGCTAAATTATTGAACGAAACCGTGATCGGCCCTTTCGCGGGCGGATTCGGGGCCGCGGCCCATCACAAAAGCGCCGTCATAACCAGGGACATCTCGACCGATTCCATCTGGGCCGATTTGCGGGACGAAACCCTCAAGCATGGTCTACGCTCTTGCTGGTCCGTGCCTGTCCTCTCCAGCCAGGGGCGAACCATCGGCGTCTTCGCGCTGTTTCATCGTGAAGTCCACGAGCCCGACGGCGGAGATCGCTACATGGTGGAGCGCGCGGCTCACATCGCCGGCATCGCCATTGAAAGAAAGCGGTCGGAAGACGCCCTGCGGGAAAGCGAAGAGCGCTATAGTCTGGCCTTGCAGGGAGCCAATGACGGCATCTGGGACTGGAACCTGAATACCAATACCGTCTATTTCTCGGACCGCTGGCGTACCATGATCGGCCTCAAGGACAATCGCCCGGTGGACACCTACGAGCAGTGGATGGAGCTCGTGCATGATGAGGACCGGGAAAAGATCGAGGGCGATATTCGCGCGCATCTGGACGGAAGAATTTCATATCTACAAAGCGAATCGCGTATTCGTCACGCCAGCGGCGATTTTCGCTGGGTGCTGGTTCGCGGACTTGCCGTGCGCGATGATTCCGGGAAGCCGTATCGGATCGCCGGATCCATGACGGACATTACGGGGCGCAAGGCCTTCGAGAAGCTTCTGGAGTATGAAGCCCTCCATGATTCGCTCACGGGTTTGCCCAATCGCACCTTGCTTATGGACCGTCTCACGCAGAGTTTGAAGAACGCTTCGCGTAATCCGGATCGACTGTTCGCGGTGTTGTTCCTGGACATGGACCGTTTCAAGATCATTAACGACAGCCTGGGTCATATGATGGGTGACCAGCTCTTGAAGGAAATCGCGGAGCGTCTGGTGATTTGTCTGCGCAATGGAGACACCATCGCGCGCATGGGCGGGGACGAGTTCACCATTCTGCTGGAAGACGTCAAGGACGTGGAAACCGTGACCATGCTCACGGAACGAATGCTGTCCTCTTTAACGAGTCCCTTTCAACTCAAGAACCATGACGTGGCATTGAGCGCCAGCGTGGGAATCGCCTTGAGCTCCGCGGGTTATGAACGCGCCGAGGATATGCTGCGCGACGCGGACGCGGCCATGTATCGCGCAAAGGCGGCGGGCAAGGCTCGTTATGCCATTTTCGACAAAAAGATGCATGAGCAGGCCATGGAGTTTCTGCGCATCGAGGGTTTGATTCGCCGTACCATCGACGAGCGAAAGTTCGAGTTGCACTATCAGCCCATCATGGACGCTCCCACGGGCAAGCTCGTGGGCTGCGAGGCTCTATTGCGGGTCAAGGGCGCCGAATCCATGAACGCCACGACGCAACAAATCGTATCGGTGGCCGAGGAGTCGGGTCAGATCATTCGCATCGGGGAATGGGCCCTGGAGCAAGCCTGCGATTTTTGTCGACAACTGGGCGAAAGCGGTCATGACGATGTACGCGTGAGCGTGAACGTATCCACGCATCAGTTTCGCCAATCTGATTTCAGCGGCATTCTCGCGCGCATACTTAACGCAAGTCGGGTTCACAGTGAAATGCTGGAACTGGAAATTACCGAAAGCATTCTGCTGGACTCCGAGGGAGATACGGTGGATTTGCTGGGGCGGCTCAAGGATACCGGGGTGCGCCTGGCGGTGGATGATTTTGGAACGGGGTATTCGTCCCTGGCTTG
>CAZGYS010000659.1:0-3797 GCA_964530305.1 uncultured Leptospiraceae bacterium | reverse complement strand
ACCAATGACACCCTGCCGCCCGGCGCTCGTCGCATGGTGGCCGAGCATGGTTTGAA
The DNA here is from genome assembly GCA_964530305.1 of uncultured Leptospiraceae bacterium. Classification (GTDB taxonomy): domain Bacteria; phylum Spirochaetota; class Leptospiria; order Leptospirales; family Leptonemataceae; genus CAZGYS01. Next base: position 3,741 of record CAZGYS010000659.1, on the reverse strand, counting down.
CCCGGCCGACATCCAGGGCACCGGTCTGCGCGGTCAGGTCACCAAGCCCGACGTCGTCAATCACCTGGAGAAAGCTCCGGCCGCTCCCGCGCCGGCGGCCCAGGCACCCGCGCCCGCCGCGCCTCCTCCGGCCCAGCGCAAGGCCTCGGCCATGTCGCCCCAGGAGCGGGAAAAACTGGTTCCCATGTCTCGTCTGCGTCAGCGTATCGCCGAGCGACTGGTGGAAGCCCAGCACACCGCCGCTATTCTCACCACCTTCAATGAAGTGGACATGAGCGCCCTCATGGCTCTGCGCAAGAAATACAAGGAGCCCTTCAAGGAGAAGCACGGTGTCGGTCTGGGCTTCATGTCGTTTTTTACCAAGGCCAGTATCGAAGCCTTGAAGGCGGTCCCGGAGATCAACGCCGAGATTCGCGGCACGGACGTTCTGTATAAAAACTACTTCGACATCGGCGTGGCCGTGGGCGGTCCCAAGGGACTGGTCGTTCCCATCGTGCGGGACGCGCAGGATCTGACTTTCGCCGGCGTGGAGCAGGAAATCATGCGCCTGGCCATCAAGGTACGCGAAGGCAACATCGGTCTGGAAGATCTCCAGGGCGGCACGTTTACCATTTCCAACGGCGGCGTCTACGGCTCCATGATGTCCACGCCCATTATCAATCCGCCCCAGAGCGGTATTCTCGGCATGCACAACATCGTAAAGCGCGCCGTGGTGGTGAACGACGAGATCGTGATTCGCCCCATGATGTACATCGCCCTGTCCTATGATCACCGCATCGTGGACGGCAAGGGCGCCGTGAGTTTCCTGGTGCGCGTGAAAGAGTGCATCGAGGATCCCGAGCGCATGCTGCTGGAAATCTGAGAAAAATTTGTCCGCGCGATATCGCGCGGCTATGATTTTCAAAACCTCCTCCGGTCCGAACCGAGGAGGTTTTTTCGTGTTCGGACGGTGGCCGCGTTTCTTCCGGTTCTTGAAGCTGTATCGCGAGTAATCGGCGGAAGGACCGACGGCAAATCGCCCCGCGATTTTTTTGAAAAAAAGTTTCGCGAAATGTCGAATTGTCGCGCTCCCGAACGATATCCGGGAAAGGCCCCGAGAGGCCGAAGGAGAAAAACATGAAGTATACCATAGCCGTTTATGAAAGCGAAGCCGATTTTAATGCGCGCACCGCGAACAACGAAGCAAGCAAGGCCTACTGGAATTCCTACCAGGCCTATACCCGTGCCCTGGAAGAGGCGGGCGTATTGATCGGCGGCGCCGGTCTTCAGGATCCCCGGACGGCGACGACCCTGCGCCTCAAGGAAGGCAAGCGCATGGTTCAGGACGGTCCCTTCGCGGACACCCGGGAACAACTGGGCGGTTTCTACAACATCGAAGTGCCCGACCTGGACGCCGCCCTGGAGTGGGCCGCCCGCTGTCCGGCCGCGTCCGGGGCGGGAGTCGAGGTTCGTCCGCAACTGGAAATGTAAATCGCCATGGGCGATTCGGAACGCAGCGTATACGAACGCGCCGAGCGCGTCGCCCGGCAGTCCCGGGGTCGACTGGTAGCCTATCTGGCCGCGCGTACGCGAGATCTGGCCGACGCGGAGGACGCCCTGGCGGAGGCCTTTCGCGTGGCGCTGGAAACCTGGCCCGCCCGGGGCATCCCCGACAATCCGGAAGCCTGGCTGCTTACGGTGGCCCGCAGGCGACTCACCGATGCCTTTCGCCGGGAAGGAGTGCTGGAGGAAAAGAAGGGCGAAATCGCCCGCATGCATGGCGCTTCCCGGGAGGCGCGCGTTCCCGGGAACTTTCCGGATCAGCGGGTGGACCTGCTCTTCGTCTGCGCTCATCCCGCCATCGCGCCGGAGGCCCGCACGCCCTTGATGCTCCAGACCGTTCTGGGGATGGACGCGAATCGCATCGCCGCCGCGTTCCTGAGTTCCCCGGCGGCCATGGCCCAGCGGCTGGTGCGGGCCAAGCGAAAGATCAAGCAAGCCGGGATCGCCTTTGCATTGCCGGAAGCCCCTGACTTGCCGGAGCGATTGGAGGCGGTGCTCGAGGCGATTTACGGAGCCTTTACATCAAGCTGGACCGGTCTGGAAACGGGCGAAGCGGGTCGTCGCGCGCCGGCCGAGGAAGCCGTTTACCTGGCGCGACTGCTGGCCGAGTATTTCCATGAATCGCCCGAGGCGGCGGGGCTGCTGGCTCTGTTGCTTTTCTGCGATGCGCGCAAGGGCGCTCGATTGGTGGGCGGACGCTATGTCCCCCTGCGCCGGCAGGACCCCGAGCTGTGGCGGAGCGACATGCTTGAGGAAGCCGAGGGGTTGTTGCGGGCGGCGTCGATGCGAAACCGGCCGGGGCGTTTTCAATTGGAAGCGGCGATCCAATCGGCCCACATCCGGGGCATTCTCACGGGCGCGACGGACCATGAAGACATCGCCTTGCTGTACGAAGGCCTGCTTGCGTATTCGCCGACCATCGGAGTGTACGTCGGGCGGGCCGCCGCCGCGGCCGATGCTCTTTCTCCGGAGGTTGGTCTACGTCTACTGGAGGAACTGCCCGAGGAATCGGTGCGTGACTACCAGCCTTTCTGGGCCGTCAAAACTTCTCTCCTCCAGCGCATGGATCGCGGCGATGAAACGCGGACAAGCTACCTGCGTGCCCTGGGGCTTACGGCGGATCCGGCCGTCCGTGAGTTCCTTCGAGAGCAATACGAACAATAGCGCATTGTAAAGAATTCGAATAAACTTGGGAAAGTGTGTCTTGAAATCGCGCGAAACCCGGGTTCGCGCCGAACAATACTTGCATAAATCGAGGATTTAATATTTCATGTAAGTGGATTATACGTACTGCGTAGTATTCGCGGGAGCGTTTATACATCCACCGTCGTATGAAATCAGGTTCGCGCTCCACTAAATCCGAAGACAATGGATCGGAAGACAATGGACCGAACGGTAGGGGCGAAAACGCCATGCCCCAGGATGTGGAAGCCCTCCACGCCCGCATCCGCGAACTGGAAACCGCTCTGGACAAAACCGAGCAACGCAAGGTTCGCCGGGCCCTGCGGGCCAGCGAGGAGCTCAAGCAACGCATTCTGGAAACCGTTCCCGGCGGCGTCGTGCACGTGTCCATGGACGGTTCCATCCTCACCGCCAATGAGGAGGCGCAACGCATCCTGGGCCTCAGTCATGATGCCCTGACGGATCGATACGTTTCGGATTTCGATACCGAAACGTTGAAGGAAGACATGTCGCCGTGTCCCATGGAGGAGTACCCGGTGGTGAAGGCCATGGGTACGGGGGAAGCCCAGCCGCCCATGACCATCGGCGTGCGTCGTCCCGACGGCGGTATCGCCTGGGCGATTTTTCGCGCCATCCCCATCAAGGATATCTCCTCCGGTAAGATCACCGGCGCCGTGGCCACGTTTCTGGACATCACGGATCGAAAACTCATGGAGGAGCTGATGCGCCGCCAGGCCAATCACGACTCCCTGACGGGGCTGGCCAATCGCGCCATGCTGCGCGAACGCCTCACCGTGGAAATCGCGCGCGTCGAGCGCGAAGGCGGGAAGCTGGCGGTGCTCTTCATGGATCTGGATCGGGTCAAGATGGTGAACGATTCGCTGGGGCATTTCGCGGGCGATTGGTTGCTGGCCGAGGTGGCCGCCCGGCTCCGACAATGCCTGAACTCGGAGGATACCCTGGCCCGCCAGGGCGGCGATGAGTTCATTGCCCTGCTGGCCAATGTATCCAGTCGAT
>CAZGYS010000658.1:0-3816 GCA_964530305.1 uncultured Leptospiraceae bacterium | reverse complement strand
CGCCAGCGCCAATCCGTGCACCATGCCCCAGACGGCGAAACTCCAGGCGGCTCCGTGCCAGAGCCCGCCCAGAAACATCACCATGAATAAATTCAGATAGGTCAACAACGCTCCCCGACGATTGCCCCCCAGCGGAATATAAAGATACTCCTTCAAGAAACTGGAGAGGGAAATATGCCAGCGACGCCAGAACTCGGAGAACGAAAGTGAAATATACGGGAAGTCGAAATTCTGCTTGAGGCGATACCCGAACAGACCCGCCGTCCCGATGGCAATCAGGGAATACCCCGCGAAGTCCGCGAAGATCTCCATGGAAAATCCCAGCAGAAAAGCAATCAGGTTGGGACCGGACGCGCCCAGATAAAAGGGATGAGCAATATAGAACGTATAGTTTCGTAAATTATCGGCGATGACCATCTTGAGAAAGTATCCGATGATCAAGGCCCGCGCGCAGTATTCCCAATCCACGTCTCGAAAATACTTCACTCCCACCTGAGGTAGAAACTCGCGCGCTTTCATGATGGGCCCGGCCACCAGTTGGGGAAAAAATGATATAAAGAAGGCCGTATCCAGGGCGTGACGCCCCAGGGAAGCGGGCACCAGCTCATCGCGTTCAGCGCCGGACGCTCCGCCCGCTTTCTCGCGAAAGGTATCCACCACCAGCGTGATGCCCTGAAAGGTGAAGAATGAAATCCCTACCGGAAGGGGTATGGCAATCAAGAAACGGGCGATGGGGTCGTCTCCCTCAAAGAAGGTTTTACCCGCCAGGGGACTGTACTTGAACGCGGCCAGTACGGCCAGATTGACCACGACTCCCAGCAGGGCCCACAACCGACGACGCTCCGGTCGTCCATGGGCCACCGCATGAGAGCTCAAAACATTCACCGCGATGGAGGCGATGAGCAATAAGAGCAACGCCGGCTGGTTGGCCGCGTAAAAAACGAAGCTGGCCGCAATCAAAACGACGACCTGAAACCCCCGTCGGGGCCGGCTGTAGTACACCGCCATGGAAACGATCACCAGGAGGACGAATTCAAGACTATTGAAAAACATGGAGGTGAATAGCGATGGGGTCTCGCGGACCATCGCCTCCGCAAGCACTTTTTCCGGCGCTTCACATTGACTTCACATTCACTTCACCGGGTTTTCCGCTCCCGGAGCGTAAATGACGAACTCGCCTTCCGCGGGCGCCGTCGAACTCACCGAAGCCCGGCGGACTACGTCGCGCTTATTAAGTATTCTCCAAGGAACTACCAGTGATAAAATACATCGTGGATCGATTCTTCGGCTGGATGACCAATGAACCCTTCATCGGCTTGATGATGGTCATCGCCGCCGTCGTACTTTTTCTGGCCGCCTACAAGAAAGGCGGCGGACCACTGGACGGCTTCTGGCCCTGGACCCGCCGCATTCTCGAAGCGGCGGGCACGGCCATCCTGTTTCTGGGACTGCTCTGGGCTTTCCGGGCCGTTCTCAACGACAACAACCAGGGTTTTCGCCGTTCACACGGTCGCGTCAGCGCGGCTAACTACTCCAGTCTGAAAACCATCTGGGGCGCGCCCCATGTGCAGCGGGAACTGCGCGTTTCTCATTTTATAAAGAAACGCATCCGTGAGGAAGTGCCCCGCCCCGATCCGGCCGCGCGGCCCATCTACAAAATCGTGGAACGAAACGTTCGCGTGGAACAAAACAGCATTCTAGGTTCGAAGGGTCGCGCCGATCTTAAACTTAACAAGCGCAAGAAGGGCAGCGCCTACTACAGCGGTTTCGAAATCGCCTTTCAAATGGAATACCTGGTGGTGAACGACTCCCGAGAAACCACGGAAGCGCGCTTTACCTTTCCCTTGAACGGCGCCCAGGCGCAATTCAAGAATCTCAAGATAACGCGGGACGGCAAGGACCTCAGTCGCGATCTGCGCGTGGCTCGTAATGCCATTCGGTGGACCCAGCGCATGCGGCCCGGCGAAAAGCAAAAAATCGCCGTGCAATACGAATCGCGCGGCGTCGAACAGTTCTACTATCAGATTCCATCGCCCCGGGAAATTCGCGATTTCTCCCTGGTGCTCACGGTGGACAAACTACCGGTAGGCGACGTGAATTATCCCCGGGGCTGCATTACTCCGGACAGCAAGAAGGCCGGACCCGACGGCAAGGGCACGGAGCTCACCTGGAATTTGAATCGCGCCATCACCACCGCGGGCATGGGCATCGCCCTACCGAAACCGGAACAACCCGGCGCGAAGGTCAGCCTGGTGCTTTCCAAGAGTCCCTACGCGTTGATGTTGCTGGTGGTGTCCATCGCCCTGACCCTGATGATTCTCGGCAAAGGCGTGAACTTCCTGGAAATCGCCCTGCTCTCCGCGGTCTATTGCGTGCTGTTCATTACCATGGCGTCCGTGAGCGATTTCTTCATGGGCTTCTGGGGTTCGCTGATACTGGGAGCGGCGTTGACGCTGGGTCTCGCGTACTTGCTCTACAGGCGAAACGAATCATTGATGATCCGACGCATCATCCTGATTCTCACCGGTTTCTTTTCGCTGGTCTATCCGCTGGCGGGACTGTTCCCGGACTTTCAGGAATCCTTCGACGGTATCGTCGTCGTGGGACTGATCATTTACCTGTTCTGGATTTCCCTGTATTCGCGATTGGGCGCGAAGGGAGAGGCGATTCAGAGCTAGGAATCAAAGAGCTCGGTGCGCAGCATGATATACGCTATGACGATACACGTGCCGGCGGCCGGGATGGCCGCCGCGCGATGCGGCCCCATGTATTCGGTCAGGTATCCGATGGCGAGCGCTCCGAGCGGAGCGCCTCCTTGAAAACCCAGGGAAAAAATCGAAAGCACCCGGGCGCGAAACGCCTGGGGCGCGTCTTCCTGCACGATGGTTCGCCCCATGCTGAGCACGATTCCCGCGCCGGTGCCCCACACGAAATGCAGCCCGGCCAGCACGTAAAAGGGCATGGGTATGGTCAAAACGGCGATGAGCACCGCCCCCAGGGAAATGGCTACAATCATGCCCCGCCCCTTGCGACGCAAACCGCCGCGACGCAAAAGAAACACCACCGATATGAGCGTCCCGATCATGAACGCGGCGCTCACGAGGGCGATGTCTCCCGCGTCGCCATTATATTTTTGGGCGATGAGCACGGGCACCAGCACGAAGAGCGTGCCCATGTAAAAGATCCCGATGGTCAGGTTTACGAGCACCACGGGAAACAGCCGCGGCGATTTCCAGACCACCGCCAGCCCGGCGCGAATTTCGGACAGGGCCGACGCGAAGGTGACTCCTTTCATACCGGCCGCTTCCGAGGTAACCGCGCCGGCGGCGATATCCGGGAGCCTTCGCGCCGCGAAAGAACCGCACATGAGCACGAAAGCCAGCACGAGAAACAAAGGCGCGATACCCGTGCGGTCGGCCATGCCCGCCAGCGCGAACCCTACCAGTTGCACGCCGAACTGAATGCCCGTGGCCGCCGTAACGGTCCGCTGAATGTTGCCGCCCGCTACGCGATTCACGACGGATTCGCGCGCCGGAATCATGAAGGCCACGGTGGTACCGATGGCCGTGGTATAGACGAGAACCCAGCCGAAACTGATCTGGTTGTTCAGGTCCAGAAATACGAGTCCCAGCGCCGGCAAACCCGCCAGGGAAAAAAGAATGATCAAAATCCGGCGCGCATCCAGTCGATCGGCTACCAGACCGCCGAACAAAACGAAGAGCAAGGCCGGCAACTTCAAACTGGTCTGGGCCAGCCCCACTTCGCCGGCCCCCAGTTTGAGATGGCGTCGGATGCTCTCTGCGAGTGCGGTCGGGA
>CAZGYS010000657.1:0-3821 GCA_964530305.1 uncultured Leptospiraceae bacterium | reverse complement strand
GCTCATATTACTCACGGCCCTGGCCCTGCCTACCTTCGCGGTCGGCGCCGAATCCGCCCATGAACTGGAACTGTCCCTGGAACTGGGCGTGGGCACCCATCGGCCGGATCTGGAAGACAAATTTTTCAACGACCGCTACTTCGGGGCTGTTTTCGTGGGCGGCTTCGGATTCAACACGGACTGGCAAAATCGCGATTTCGCGAACATCATGCCGACGGTGACCTATCGTCGCGGGCGCTGGGCCCTGGAAGCGGCCTTCAACGATATCAAGTCAAGCCCGTCCTACTTCGGCTACACGGCCGCCTCGTCCCTGACCGTTCTGGATCAAGTGCAATACCAGGGCGTCCTGCGCAAGCGCCGCTCCCTGCTGGTCGAATACTTCATCAATCCGAAATGGAAGAACCACTTTCTCTACGTGCTGGGCGGACCGGGAAGCATCACCGTGGAAACCGAGTCCTCCGTTCTGCGAGCCGTCAGCATCGGCATCTCGGCCTCCGCCCTGGGTATATCATCCGGGAATCACACGGAGGGGCGCGCCGCGGGATTGCTGGCGGGTATCGGCTATCGCTACAAGGCGGATGACAAACTCATGTTTACGGCTCGCTGGATGCTGGGTAGCCTGAACGGCGATTGGTCCGTCCGGGAAGCTTTCGCTTTTACCTTTCCGTCGGTGGGCTTTCGCCTGGAAGACGGCGCGTACTCCGTGCGCACTTCCCATATTCGCCTGGGCATGGAGTACGCGCACACATCCCAGCTCACGTTCTTCGCGGCCCTGGAAACCGAGTCGGCGATTCACGGGGACTCCGACATAATCCTTGTCACGGATACCATTCAAAGTGATCCGGCCACCTACACCAGGGACGCGTTGCTCACTTTCGGCGGCTCTTCGCAAAGTGAATTCGTCTCGTCTCTTCGCGTGGGCGCGCGCCTGCGCCTCACTCTTTAAGCCGCGTTTCGCCCGCCCACTCTTCGTCGCGAATCCTCGAGCTTGTATAAAGCGGTCACGGCTTTCGCGGCGAATTTGTATAAACCGGTCGGCCGGTCTTGTATGAATCGGTCGAAAGCAAAACTTTTCGAGCGGGATTCGCGCCCACGACCGGTTCGTCCAAGCACGTGAGCGCGTCGCCGGTCTATATTTCGCCCGAAATAAAGACCAGGATACCGCCATGCTTCTCGAACAACGACAGACCGAAACTCGCCCCGCCTTCGCCGCTCAATTTGCCGGCCAGAGCTCCAGTTATTTTCAAGAACTAAAAAATCTATATGAGCACGATTCCCTGGCACTGGGCGATTTCTTCCAGGTACTTTTCGAGGTTCTACGGGACGAATACAACCGGCCCGACGTACGCGAAGCCTCTTTCGCCCCCGGCGAGTTTCTCCTGCGCGATTGGCTGAACGGGGAAGCGGACCCCGTGAATCTAAACGACGTTGTTGTTTCCGCGCCCTTGATCATGGCCACGCAAACCGGAAATTATCTACGTTGTCTGGCGGCCAATCCGGGGCTCATGGAACGCACCCGCGTCGTCATGGGGCATTCCCAGGGCGTCAACACCGCCTTGCTGGTCGCGGGCGGCAAGACCGGCACGGAGTTCCTGGAGGATTTCGCTCTGTACCTGCGCGCGACGTTTCGCCAGGGTTTTCGTTGTCGCCAGGCCTGGCCCCATGGCCGTATTCCCGAGTACTTACTGCGCGAGGAACTTCAGTCGGGCTTCCACCCCGCGCCCCTGGCTTCCATTCAAGGCGCTTGCCCGGATGAACTGGCGGAACTGCTGGAACGCTTCGGTAGAGCGTATCCCGAACTTTCGCCGGCTCACGTCGGCTTAATCAATGCCCGGAAATCCGCCGTTATCGCCGGGCCGGAGGAGACCCTGGCGCGTTTACGCCTCTACCTGGGCCGGCAAGCCGCCAATGAACTACGTTTTCAATACCTGGACGTGAACATTCCCTTTCATTCGACTTATTTGAAAGACGCCCCCGAACTTTTGCGCGCCGACTACGAACGCATCGGCTTTAACTTTCGCGGTTCGGAACTCACCCTGCCGGTACCGGCCACCGAGGACGGCCGCGACCTGCGCAAATGCGAATCACTGGCCGACTACCTTTCCCGAAGTTCCATCGTTAATCCGCTGGACTGGCGCGCCGTGGTTTCGCGCGGCATGCAACAAGAAGAGCTGACCCATGTGCTGGATTTCGGGCCCGGTAGCGGGCTGGGCCATATGACCTCGTCCTGCGTTCGCGGGCGGGGTATCGCCATGGTCGGCATGAATACCCGGGAGCAGGCGCGTACTTTCGCCGCTTCCAATCCCCCGTATGCACGCCCCTGGGCGGACTACGCTCCCCGGGCCGTGACCCTGGCCGACGGTCGTCCCTTCCTTTTCAATGAGTTCAGTCGTTTTACCGGGCGCCCGCCCATCTTCGGCGGCGGCATGACTCCCACCACCGTGGAAATCGATCTCACTCTCGCCGCGGCGAACCGGGGACGCGTGGTGGAATGGGCCGGAGGCGGACAGGTCACCGAGGAGCTGATGCGCAAGCGCATGGACGCGCTGCGCGAAGGCCTGGAACCGGGGCAGGGTATTATCGTGAACCTGCTGTACCTGGACGCCTATTTGTGGGGTTTGCAATATCCCCTGGTTCGTCGTCTGAAAAAAGAAGGTTATCCCATCGACGGCGTCACCATCTCCGCCGGCATTCCCGATCGTGATGAAGCCCTGAACATTCTGGATGCCCTGGAGCAAGTGGGTATTCATTTAAATTCCTTCAAGCCCGGCACCCATGAACAAATTCGCGCCGTGCTGGAAATCGCCCGAGGGCGCCCCGAACGAAAGTTAATCATGCAGGTGGAAGGCGGCGCCGCCGGCGGACATCACAGCTGGGAAAATCTCCAGGAACTTATTCGAGAAAACTACGCCGCCATTCGCGAGACTGAGAACGTAATTCTCGCCGCGGGCGGCGGCATTCGCGACGAAGAAGGCGCGGCCGCCTGGCTGCTGGGTACCTGGAACCCGGAGGAGAACATGCCGGTGGACGCCGTCTTCCTGGGCACGCGACTCATGGCCGCGAAAGAGGCGCGCACGGCCGATACGATCAAGCAAGCCCTGACGCGAAGTTCCGGCGCGGTTGATTGGCAACGCGGGAAACAGGGCGAAGCCCTGGGCGATATCGTCTCCGGTCGTTCGGGACTGGGCGCCGACATCTACTATGCCCGCAACCCATGGTCCGAGACGTCGGCGCGCCTGGAAAAACTCGTGCGCGGAAAATCGCCCGAGGAGATCCGCGAAAAAATCGCGCGGGAGAAACTCTCCCTGACGCGCGCCTTGAATCGCACGGCCAAACCTTATTTCGGCGAAATTCGCGCCATGACCTACGCCCGACTCCTGAAGCGCTTCGTTCGACTTACCGCGCCCGGTCCCGAACTGAATCCTCCGGAGGGCACGTGGCCCGACGCGCCTTTTATCGACGGCGACTATCGCGCGCGATTGACGGACTTGATCCGCGGGTTTGAAAACCGTTTCGCGCCCATGGAAAAGGCCGGCAAGGCTTCCCTGCTGGAGCATCCGGAGCAGTTAAACGAGCCGGAAAAATTCCTGGAGCGGCTCCTGGCAACCTATCCGGAGATGAAGTGCCGGCGCCTGGTGCCCGAGGATCAAGATTTCTTTTTTCAAGTCGTCTCCCGGCCCGGCAAGCCTGTTAACTTTATTCCGGTTCTGGACGAGAACATTCTCAAGTGGTACCGAAGCGATTCCCTCTGGTATTCACACTGCCCCGGCATTGATCCCGATTCATGCGCCTGGATTCCCGGCCCCGCGGCCGTCGCCGGC
>CAZGYS010000656.1:2410-3823 GCA_964530305.1 uncultured Leptospiraceae bacterium | reverse complement strand
GTGCGCGTGGCGCCCGGGTTTCGTCGAACGGGTTTACGTCCGCTTTGGAATTTTCGGCCCTCTGATTCCGGTGGATGTGGAGCCGGCCGGGGATCGCGCGCGGTTTCGCTTGTATCCGAAGACCTACGATGATTTCTTAAAGCTCCTGAATCGGAATTCGCGTTCGGCACCGCGACCGGCATCCATTCGACTGGACACGGATATCGTGGGCCGTTTGTACCTGGATATTCTTTTTCGCCGAAAAGACGGCGCGAAAAAATTTCCCAATCGACGCCTCTATGGCGAGCCCCTGTACAGAGCAATGTACGCGCCCCTCATGCGCACCACGTCACGCGTCAGTATCCGGCCGCTCAAGTTCGGACGAACCGCCGCGGCCGGCCCGTTCGCCGAGTTGACGCTTTTGGCCGGCAATCGCGCGGGTTTTCTGGACTACGTCGACGAAGTGATCAAGAAGAACCCGGTGGTGCGCCCCGAGAAACTGGACTTGCGCCTTACGTCGCCGGGTCAACCGCATATAGACGTATTTGCCGGGTTTCATCTCAGGCGCGGCGTGACTCGCCCTTCGCGCGACCCCTGGAAGCGCTTGCGTCCTCTTTTTCAGCTGCCCGCGCGGTTCAATGGTATTCCCATTCGCATCGTTCGCATTCGCTACCGGGAAGCGCAAGGTGAATACCCTTTCGTGAAGCTGGATATCGATCTAAAGAAAAAAGACCGGGACTCCCTCAAGGAAGCCCTGCGAAAAAGCGGACTGCTTCGAGATCTTCGGATAGAGAATGAGCGCATAACCGCACTTAAGACTTTTCGCATAACGATTCGGGGTAAGGTAAATACTGAGGGCACGGTATCCCCGGCGGCACCGAAGGACCCGAAGATCGCGCCGATGAACAAGCGTGAGCTATCGCCGGCGGAACATTTACATTCCGCGGTGCGTTACACGGATATCGCTGATATAAAAAGACTCCTCCGGGCCGGCGTGCCCGTGGACGTGCGCGATTCCCGCGGCGCCACGGCCTTGATGAAGGCCGCTCTCAATGATAAGGTCCGGGATCTGGACGATTGCGAAGGGCCCCGGTGTAAAAAAGCACGCGCGCGGGCGCGAAGGGAAGAAGCTCGCCTGACCCGAGTGCTGTTGCAAGCCGGCGCCGATGTTCGTAAAGCCAGTCGCATCGGTGCCACGGCCCTGCATCTGGCCGCCTATGCCTGCAATTCCGTCAGTGTTGAACTCCTATTGAAGGCGGGGTCGGACATCAATGCTCGGGACGGCCTGGGCTTTACTCCCTTGATGACCGCGGTGGCGAGATTCGGAGGAGAATTCGGGCCGCCCCTGGCTCGTAAAAATTTCAATGAACGGTGCCGCGGCGTGGCGCGAATTCTTATGGCGCGAAAGCCGATTCCGGCTTTGAGGAATTTACT
>CAZGYS010000656.1:0-2400 GCA_964530305.1 uncultured Leptospiraceae bacterium | reverse complement strand
GTCAGGATGTCCATGCAATCGCGCTGAATGTCGGCGACCCGCGCATGATTGCCCTTGTGCGCGCCGGGCACGCGAAGCCTCCGAGCCTCTCGGCGCGGACCAGGGACGAGTTCCGACGAGCCCTGCGAAGACAATTCCAGACGGCTCCCCGGCGTCGCGTCCACAACACGTATTTTTCCCTGGAATACCACGCCTTGCCATCGAACCTGGTAGCTCTGGCGCGCAAGGCGGCCGTCAGCGTCTGGGCTCTCTTCGATTTACCCGAATACATGGCGGTCTACTATTACGCGATGAACTCCTATTCCATCTGGCGGGAAACTAAGGCCGCCCTGGAGAGTTCCTTTCGCTTGAACGCGAAACGCCCCTTTCGTATTGGAAAGCGCTCATTTCCCGCGGGCGTCTATCGGCTGGGGTCGGTGCCGGACCGACAATGGCGTCTATTGTTTCTCCGCATGGACGCGGGCAAAAGAGGTCGGGTAATATTAAGCTTGCGGAGGATTTACCCCGCGAAAGTTTCCTCGGACTATCGCGTGCTGCTGGTGGCGTCGCCCGGGGCGAAGACCGCGCGGATTCGCCTGGATTACAATCGGCGCGCCTATATATCCGAGCCCCTGGTCTGGTTACGCTGATGAATAGTGCCCGCTCGATCTCCGCCGCCGGTCTTTTATGCATGTCCGTATTCGCCGGGCTCCCGTCCTTACGCGCTGAGCCGAAAAGCGTGATGAGATGCGAAATGGACATCATCCGACCTGAAGAGCCCGGCGGACTTCCTGCTTTTCGAGTCGAGATTATTAATGTCGCGGAAAAATACGTCAGCCTGCTTTTACCGAAGCCCCTGGGTACCTTGTTTCACCCCGCGGCTTTTCGTATCCATAAAGATGGTCGGCGTCAATGGCCGCGCAAAGCGGCCCCCGTCGTGTCGTCCCGGGAGTACTTTGCGTTCAATCCCGGAGGTCGTATGTGGGGTCGAACGGCCCCGGGGAAATTCCATGACCTTTCATCACCGGGCGCCTATGTGGTAAGCTATACCATTCGCATCCGCGATCACTATTCCGGCAAAAAAAAGGAGCTACCGGACGGGCGTCAACTTCGACCATTGACGGTCCGCTGTAATACGATGCGCTTCTCCATGCCCATTGAGACGCGTCGAGAATATGAATGGCGCATGCTTCTGCAAAAAGACAGGCAATTGCGTCGCGCGGCTACGCGCGCCCGAACCTTTATCGCGGAATTCAGGCGTCGCATGCGTCTAAGAAACGATGCCGTCATCAAGCTTCGCCATGCGTTCGCGAAAAAGCCGCCGTATGGCTTGCGGTATGAGCTCCAGGGGCTCAAGGCAAGCCGGCTGGGCGATTTCATAATCGCCTGTGGCGAATCCCATGCCTGCGCCTCGGTTGCGGGCCCTTTGCGTTTTCGTTTCCCTTCGCCGGGCATCGAGGCACTTGCCCCCCTGGTGAGACGCATCAGCTCCGCCCAGGGCCCCGGCCGGCGCTATGAACTGAAGCGAGACAAGGGAAACTACCTGCTGGAAATCACGACCGCGCGCGGCCGAGCTCGAGGGATCGCCCGCGAACGCATTACTTTTTTGAATCGTTTTATTCGCGCGGGAACATCCGCGCGCTCAATCACGGTTCCGCGGAGACTGGAGGGGACGTCGGGATCCCATGGAGGCGTCTTTGAGTATTATTCGACGAGCTATGGGGATTTTCTGACCCTGTTGCGATTTTTTCACCCTCGGCGCCCGGATTTTTACGTCGTCTCCATGAAACTTACCGCCCACATCGGTGAACGTTCCCACTTACTGGTGCGAGTACGCGAAGGTCCGGGACCCCATGAGCCCCTGGCCCCCGAAAATTTAGCGCGTGAACTGGAACGAGCCGTCCATGCTCCATTGCTTACGGAAAACCCGGCCTTCGCCGTGTATGAATTAAAATTTGATCAATGGACTTCGCGTCTGGGCAAGACCCGCTCCGCTCGTTTGCTGTTTAATTCACAGGAGCCGGGTCCCTTGATGAATTATGTGCGGACCGTCGCGAATGATCGCATTCGTCCCACGCGAATCGTTCTACGCCGGTCCCTGCCGAACAAGACCGTGGTGGATGCGCGGATTCGCTTTACCATTCACCATATGCGCTCAAAGTATCAGCGTTTGCTTCCACCGGTGCGCTGTTCGGTCTGGAAGAGTTTGTCCGTCCTTTCGCCCGGTTCGACGAAATTGAATGGCGTCCCCATGCGCATCCGTCGCCTGGCGTATGAGTCCGATCCCATGGACGGTATCGCGGTACTGACGGCGGGGCTGACGGTAAAGCAGGAGGACCGGGTCGCGATTGTTAAGGCCTTCAAGTCCCTGCGATACTTTAGAAAGGTGCGAATCATTCGAACCCGGCCGGCCCATGGGGG
>CAZGYS010000655.1:0-3827 GCA_964530305.1 uncultured Leptospiraceae bacterium | reverse complement strand
AGCGCATCGCGCGCCGGGAAGGCACGGCCCGCAAGCGCACGGCGGGATTAGTGCTTTTGCTTCTTCAACATATCCATCACGAACGCGTGTGTCGTCTCCTTGTTAAAGTATTGAAAATGATCGGAGCCGTCCCGCGCTTCGTATTTGATGATATCGCTTGATTGGACTTCGCAATGTTTCGGTAAGTCCATCCTGGCCGTATCGACGATCACATCATTATGGCCGGGAAAGATCGCCTCATCCGCGAAAAAATCCGCCAATTTTCGCCAGAATCCCGCCTCGTTTTTCGGTTCAAAATTCGACGCGGCGTAACCGCACAGTATGTGCTCGTAGATTTTGCCCTCTTTCTCTTTTTCTTCCAACTCATTGATGAATTCGCCGTCCGGAAGCATGGCCGCCGCACCCAACGGCACATCTTCATTGACGACGTATTTCAGAATCGCCACGAGAATTTTCAGGGGCATATTCAAGTTCATAAACCGACTCAAATTCGCGAGCACGTTTACCAGATTGAAGATTCGCTTCGCCAGATTGGTTCCGGAATTCGGTGAGCCGAAGGTTAGTAGACGAGTCACCCTGATCAAGGGATCCCCGTCTTCTTTTTTATTGACATAAGTCAGGAAAGCTCGCGCGGTCAGCGCCCCCCTGCTGAAGGCGATAATAGTGAATTCGTGCTGTTCCAGGTTTTTGATGTGTCGTAATTTCTCCGCCAGCTCCTCCGCGTTTTCCGTGGGCGACAAGGACACCGAGAGGTAGTTCAGCCCCATCACCACCCAACCTTGCTCTTGCAAGGTACGAACGCCGCCGAGTCGTGATAATTCCGGGTTATGCGATGTAGACGAACTCTTGTATTTGGGAGGGGCGGCGAGATCCTTGAAAGAACCGTCCACGCTTGAGATAAAACCATGAATAAAAAGTACGATCCGCCGGGGCTGGTCGAATACATCCGCGGCATCCGCGGCTAGATTTTCCGCGGGGATTTGATTGTATTCGGCGAAAACGTCATCCGCGCCCGGCGGATAATAGTAGAGACCTCGATCGAAAAGCGCTTTCTCCACCTCAATCAGTCCAAGGCGCGTCAATTGACGAACGATGCGTCCCGGCAATTTCACCAGATAATGGAGCGCGCCTCGTATTCGCTCCCACCAGCGCGCAATAAACGATCGTTTGGGTAGCGACACCACCCGGCCGGCCTCGCCTTCGAAGGCATGCAAGATAAATAACCCGTCCCGCTCCTCCATGAGCAAATAGCGATCCTCTTCGTCGCCCCGGATATCCGAAAGTTCCACCTTACTCACGGGAAACACGTCCATCGTGGAACGACTGGAATTATCGGCGGCTTCCTTTACGTCGTCCGGCTCCTCAATAAACCAGCCGATTACTTCCATGTCTTCATCGCGTAATTGCTCAAGCCATTTACGAGTTTCGGCCGTCGCCATGCGTAGCGCGTCCTCCGCGAAAGGCTGAAACGAGCGGCCATTCTCCAACGACGGTTCACCACCTGGTTGCTCGCGCGCATGGTGGAGTTGCATGGTTGTCTTCTTACGACCACGTTTCAACGAGACGACGGGTAGATCGGGCGTGGACGGAGCGACGGGACCGCGACTTTCCGCGTCTTTTTCATCCACGTAAAAGATGCGTTCGTCCTTCAAGCTCTTCGGCAGACCCAGGTGAGGCGATTGGGTAAAGTTATTGAAGCGCAGGCTGTTGCCGACGCGTTCCATCAGCTCTCGATAGGTAAGCGAGCCTTCGGCGCGGCGAATGGTTTTGCACATATAGTGCGTGAAAGCTCCCTGGTAGGCTTCTTCGATCAGGCGTTCCCCGGCCTGCTGGTAATCGCGACAGGCCGCGAGCAGAATGTGATCGATACCGCCGTTTTCGCGCGAAAAGATAGTGCGACGCCTTTGGCCGGAACGGTCATGGTTTTCCTGCGCGCGAATGCGATGAATGAACTCCTCCGGCGGGGCGATAAACCGGGCACGGGACTCATCCACGCTCTCCACATTGGAACGCGCGCCGAAATCGGCTGAAAAACCCCGAGTAGCCGTGCCGGAGTGGCATGCGTCCAGCACCACGATCAAAACCGCGTCCGGATGTTTCAGTTTTAGAACTTCATTCAGCTCGTCATCCACGATATAGGACGACGGATTGCGATGGTGCATGTCGTGGAGGCAGAGGATCTCATCCTTGTGATCATCCAGTTCATCTCCATTCCGATCCACCGTCTGGGAACCGTGGCCGGAAAAATGAAAGACCAGCAGATCACCGGGACCGGAGCCGGCCAGTAACCACTCCAGGCGGCGGAAAACGTGCTCCCGGGTGGCGCTTTCATTGGTCAGCAGGCGAATATCGCGGGGGTCGAAGGCAAAGTAGGCCGTGAGTACCTCCGTGAAGTTGCGCACGTCCGTGACGCACCCCTTCAAGTCGGGCACCGACGGCTCCTTGTACTCGTTGATGCCGATCAGTAGAGCTTTTTTGGCCATGTTCCCCTCCGACCAAAACCATGCTCCTTTTGCATTTTATTTCAATTAATTTTTTTATTTATTTAATTCCAGGCGATTTCATTTGAGCATGATCTGAATTTCAGTTACGTACTTCCGAGGATTGCCGCGCAGAATCATACCGGGCCCTTTAATATAAGATTCACGAGTGGGCCGGAGGATATCATAGCCCTTCTCGTCCAGCAAGCGCATGGCCTGTTGATAGGAACGCCCGATTTCGCTGTAAGGCCCGCGATGAATGAGACGTACGCAGGGACCGCCGGACAGCACACGGCATTCCAGACCGGAGTCGGCCGGCGTTTTGATTTCGCGTTTCACCGGAAAGCCGGCTTCGTAGTTCGCGTCCGATTCGCGGTATTCCTCGTCGTGACACAAACTCAACGCCGGACCGGCAATCCGCAGGCCGGCCTTGCGCGCCACCCGGCCGAAGAGCGGACCAATTTCGCCCCAGCGCCCGACATGACGAACGCCGAGAAACAACACCTCCTTGAGTTCGTCTTCTCGGACGCCTTCGGTGGTGACGGCCACGGCTCCCTGCTTGATGCCGTGCAGAAGGGTGTCCAGGGCATCGCGCCCGCGGCGATACTGTTCCAGCTTTTCCTGCAGCAGTCGTCGACGTTCCTCCAGGAAACGAACCAGGTCCGTATCATCCGTGCAATCGCGCAGAATCGCCTGGACCTCCTTCAGGGGAAATTCCATCTCCCGTAACTGAACGATGACCCGGGCACGCTCCACCGCGCCCTCCTTGTAGTAGCGATACCCGCTTTCGTCATCCACATGGTCCGGAACCAGCAGTCCGATTTCGTGATAGTGCCGAAGCGTCTTGACCGACAGGCGGGTGATCATGGAAAATTTACCGATCGTGTACAAGTTGGGAGCCTCCTTCGCGCGCGTCCCGACCGGCTTGCAGGGCATAGCCGATGAAAAACCCGGTAATGGGCATGGCCAGGTAACCCAATCCGATGCGCATGAAATACGTCGCGGGATCCTGTCCGTTCAAGGGCAGCAGGATCAGAAAATCCAGGGCCCAGTTGATCATCAGCCAGACCAGTCCGCTGATCAGACCGAATTTCAGCGGCGCCATGAGTGGGGCTGATTTCCGTAAATGAATGAGCATCAGCCAGGTGCCCACCAGGGCGGACTCCAGGTGCATGATGGCTTTAAATAGAAAGATGTCGATCTTCAGCTCTCCCGAGCGTGAATAAAAGAACATGGCGGTGACGAACGGCACCAGCCAGACGATGCACGCGAACAAGAGCATGCGGATAATGTTTCGATTCATTTTTAGATGAACTCCCGTGTTTTAGTACGGGACCATGAAAATGT
>CAZGYS010000654.1:0-3828 GCA_964530305.1 uncultured Leptospiraceae bacterium | reverse complement strand
TACACTCTTTCCCTACACGACCCACTGCTTGAACGACCCACTGCTGGAATGGGCACGAAGCGTCGTTCAAGCAGTGGGTCGTGCCGCCATTCGAGTTCGCCTTCGTCGCCGACGGGCCGCGTCAGGGAATCGGTCAACTTGCTGACTTGTTCCGGCGAAAGCCGACGATGAACCTTGGCCAGAAACTGTTCCGCTATCAGGCGATTTTTCAGACGCTTGTGTTCGCCTTCCAGGCGCGCGCGACGGAAGGCATCCCCCCAGGCACGCATGCGCTTCCATTCCGTCTCCGGCGAAACCAGCCCTGAAAAGCCCTCGAAGAGCACCAGTCCCAGGATGCTTTCGGGAAACATGCCCGCGAAACGCGTGCCCACTGCGGCGCCCATGCTGTGGCCCATGAGAAAATATTGCTCCGGCATGACGGCCCCGGTAAAGGAAACCAGATCTCCCATGAAACGAGCGCCGCTGTAGTAACCTTCGCTTACGCGAGCCGATTCGCCATGGCCCGCCCAGTCCATGAAGTAGAGTTCGAAATTGGGAACAAGCAACTCTTCCAGAAAAGTAAAAGTCTCGGCCGTATCCTTGAAACCATGCAGCCCCAGCAGGGCGGGTTTACCGGGATTAGGGCGATGTAGATAACGCAGGCGACCGCCGGGAGAATCAAACCAGCGCTCCTCGAATTCATTGTTCACCGAATCATTCGTCTTCGCGGACATATGCCAGCATCAGCGGGCGATGCCGCGACAGCAATATGAATTCTCGAAGCACCGCGGACGTCCGCCGGGTGAAATCGCTCCGCAAAATGAGCTTGCCTTCGCGCGCCCGCGACCGGGTAGTACCGCGGTGACGTACTCCGGCACGCTGAACCAGCGCTTCGCGCGACTGACGATTCTGAATATATTCGCGGGGATCACCGTCCCCCTCACCGGGCTCGTGGACACGGCCATGCTGGGGCACCTGGAAGACCTCCGCTGGCTGGCCGGCATGAGTCTGGCAACCGTGGTCTTCACCTATCTCTACTGGTCTTTCAGTTTTCTGCGCATGGGCGCCACGGGCACGACCGCCGGCGCCGTCGGAGCGGGCAATGAGCAAGAGATTTGGCTGGTGCTGTATCGTTTCGCGCTCACCGCGTTGACGCTGGGGCTCTTTATGCTTTTGTTACGCGGCCCCGTCGGCGATGTGGCCTTCGCGCTCATGTCCGGCACCCCCGAGGTCAAGGCCGCCGGTCGCGAATACTACGACGCCCGCATATGGGGCGCCCCGGCCGCGCTCGCGAACATGGCCTTGACCGGATGGTTGCTGGGGCGCGAAAAGGCCCGGGCCGTGCTGGTCATTACCGTAATCGGCAACCTGGCAAACGTTTTTCTGAATTATGTTTTTATTATGCGATTGGATCTGGCGGCCGCGGGGGCCGGCTATGCGTCCATGGCCGGTCAATACATCGCCCTTGGGACGGGCCTGCTCATTTTAATGCGCGAGAATTTTCCTTCCGTCGATGCCGGGGAAATTATCCGAGGTAAGGCCCTGGTTTCCATGTTTCGCCTGAATCGGGACATCATGATTCGCACGCTCTGCCTGATCAGCGTCTTCGCGCTGTTCACCAACTACGGCGCGAAACTCGGTACCCGCGTCCTGTCGGCGAACACGGTGCTGCAACAGATTTTCCTTCTGGCGGCCTTTCTCATCGACGGCGCGGCCCTGGCGCTGGAAAGCCTGGCGGGCAACCTTCACGCGCGGGGAGAGAAGCGGGCTCTGCGAAGGGTCATCCTGCTGGGCCTTGCCGTAGGAGTGGCCTCGGCGGCGATCTTCGTCACCGTCTTTCTGGCGGTGCCCGGCCTGTTTCGCTTGCTGACTTCGCACGGGGACGTGATTGCGCTGGCGCGATTGTACGCGCCCTGGCTGGTGCCGGCCATGCTCATCGGGTCCGTAGCCTTCGTGCTCGACGGTTTGTTTCTGGGTCTGACCCGGGGCAAGGCTCTACGAGACGCTCTGATTTTCGCCACCCTGGGCTTCTTTCTTTTTGCCTTGCCGGCCGTATTCGTTTGGCGCGACAATCATCTCCTGTGGCTGGCCCTGACGGTGTTCCTGACCATCCGCGCCGTTTATCTCGGTTTACATGCGCGCGGATTTATATCGCCGCCGCGATTCATCGCACCCGGTCCCGGTAATGAACAATAGACATTCAAAACACACCCCCGGGCGGATCGACGCATCCTACCAAATCACGTTCCCGGATTTCTTGATGATGACGTGCGCGTTCTTCGTGACCTTGATTTTGAACTGGACCCAACGGCAAGAGGCGATTCTTGAGAACTGGGATTTGGTGCCTTCAACCCTGCCCGCCTTCTTTCACGCCCTGCTGCCCGCGTCCCTGGCTCCGACGATTCTACGCCTGCTCTGGTTCGGTCGCGTGACGAAATTTCCGCTCATCGCATCGGCGCTGATTTTCGTCACGGGAGCACTGGTACTTCTTTATACAGGAATTCCCCGCGAGTGGTTCTATTTTCTCGGAAGCGCCGCGGAAATTTCCGTACTCTGCCTGCTCCTGGGCCTGGTGTTCCGGCGCCTGTTCAAATGAAGGCCACCGTGGTCGGGAATCGCCTGAAAAAGCGGTAAGTTCCCGAAAATCTGATCAAACCATCCGGCCTTGCCCTGTCTTTAAGGATAAGGCGCCGAGGTAAGACTCGGCGCGCGTCCCATGGACATGAAGACGGTTCCCGTAAAATTCTCCGGGCTGGTCCTGTTCGGCCTGTTGCTGCTGCCGACTTCCGAACTATCGGCGGACACGATTTTCCTGCGCAACGGCAAGCGGATCCAGGGCCGAGTGATTACCCAGAATCGCATTCTGGTGCTCATGAATGTGGGCGGCCTACGGCGACAGATTCGCAAGGATCGCATTCGCCGCATCCGCTACGATTCGAAATTCGCTCCCGCGCGCCCGACCCGCGCCGCGGCTGTTCGCCGTCGTTCGCGGAAAAAACCCATCGCCCGCCGGGCCGCCGCGAAGCCCGCGTCGCCGTCCTTTCGCCGAGTCAAACGACGCGTGGTTACGCACTCGCCGTCGGACACTTCCGCGATGGGCACGACTCTGCCCTGGAGATCAGCCCTGGTGCCGGGCTGGGATCGCCATAAGTCCGGTGCAACGCCGGCGGGCGGCCTTTGGCTGGGAGCATTTCTGGCCGGCACCGGCTGGACCATTCGCACGCGAAACCTGTACGCAAACCGGCGCGATTCGGCCAATGCCGCCAACAACCTCTGGAACGGCCTGAGCCTGGGAGGCTCCGCGGATATCATCGCGCTGAACATGCTCACCCGTCGCGACCGCTTCCGCGAATTGGAATCCATCGGCGGTGATTTACGCCGCGCCGGTATCGCCCTGGGCTTGATCTATATTTTTAATCTGGTGGATGCCTGGCTTTTCGCGGCGGAACCGGCGGGGCGACTGGGCAAACGCGCGGGAAAGCACGCCCTCCTCGGAACGCGTCCGCGCTTCACGGCGGAGACCACGTCTTATCCGCATCGCACGGGCAATGGCTTCGGAAACGAGAACGATGAAATACGCGTGTCCTTTGGAATCCAAATGAACGTGGGAGGAGTTCCGTGATGCGATTTTTCGCGTATCTGCCCCTGCTACTCTGCTCACTGTCCGCCTGCGTGCAGGGACTGGACGAAAATGAAATCGCGGACCTGCTGATTCTGGAGAACATCGCCGTGCCCGCGCAATCGCCCGCGGTCGCCGAAACCGAGTCGACGACGACCGTGGTCAACCTCCAGGACAACGCGAACGGAAGCATCACCCTGTTCGGGCAGAGCCTGGTATGGGCGAAATGC
>CAZGYS010000653.1:0-3842 GCA_964530305.1 uncultured Leptospiraceae bacterium | reverse complement strand
CCTGGAAGCCCCGGAGATTCGCGAAATCGCCCTGGGCGGACCGGACACGACGACCCGCACGCGCGTCATGCGCCAGGTCCTGCTGCAAGCGGTTTCTGAAACAGAACTGGATTCGCGCACCATCCCCGCCGAATGGAGTTCCATCATAACGCGCAATCCCGGTCGCCTCTCCGCGCGAACGCAAGCCGACGACGCCGGTTCCGACCCCTGTGCCGTGGGCGTACGCGGCGGCTACACCGGACTGGACAACCTGCTGTATCGCGTCGAGGTCCACGACGCCGGCGCTCCCGGCACGGCTACCTACAAATGGTCGCGCGACAATGGCGCGCTGGTAACCGAATGGCTGGAACAGGAAGGCGATACGTTAACCGTTCGTTCCACCGGAAACGATAATGTTCTTAACTTTTCGCCGGGTCAGTGGATAGAAATCAGCGACGACGGACTGGAGCTGGAGGGCATCTCCGGAACACTCGCTCAGATTTTACGCGTCGAGGGTCGCCGTATTACCATTAATCCGGACAACATCAGACATTTTACCGGTTCAGCCGGTACGCTGGATATTAGTGAATTCTCTCGCGGCGTTCGCAAGATTCGTCGCTGGGACATGATTGGTCAGACCAATCCGCCGGCCATTCCGGACGGCGCCGGCGGCGAAGTCTGGATTACCCTGGAAAACGGTATCGAAATCAAGTTCGACGAACTGGCCTCGGGTAAGGAGTATCGAACCGGCGACTACTGGATGATTCCCGCTCGCGCCAACATCAATAATATCGAGTGGGCCTGCGACAACGACGGGAACATCGAACACGAACCCCACGGCACCTATTATCACTACGCCCGCCTTGCATTTCTTAACTTAACGGGCGGGGCCTGGTCGGTCGTCGCCGATGCCCGCGAAATTTTTCCCGGCCTCACCAATGAGGAACTGGCCTATGTCGGCGGCGACGGTCAATTGTCCGTACCCGGTCAAATTCTGGACCGGCCACTGGAAGTTCGCGTCACGCGCGGCGCCACCCCCGTAGCCGATGCGAAAGTACGTTTCACGGTGACCAGCGGCACGGGCACCATCGAAGACGCACCCGGAGGAACCTCGGGTACGACACTGGACATCAAGGCGGACAGCGACGGCATCGCGCGCGTATACTGGACGCTCGCGGACGCCGCGGCGGGACAAAGCATACGCGCCGTACTTCTGGACGAAACCGATAGCGAAACCCCGCTCTATGTGGTTTTCGGAGCGGGCAGCGGAGTCGCATCCGGTATTCAATACACGCCCAATTCAAGCGATTCATCAGTAGCAGGCACCACCAATGTTCAGGAAGCACTGGACGCGCTGGCCGACAACAAGGTAAATCGCTCGGGCGATACCATGACCGGCAACCTGACGGTGAACGCCGACCTGGAAGTTACCGGCAACATGACCATTCGCGGCGACGTCATCGCCCGCGACGCGCAACAGCAGGCTGGGGACGTTCTGCTCGGCGACGACGATATTGATCGCGTCATCATTCACGGCACCCTCCATTCGGAACATACTTCCGGTTCCCTGAAAATCGAGGACCCGGTACATGTTCGCGTGACGGATCCCACGAAAGCTCCTCTGCGCGTAGACGGACCTTCCACCGGTGGTTCGCCGCGCTTGTATCGCCTGCCGCTGGATCTGGATCATACGGACGGGTCGGCCGTAACATTGAACGACTATCAATTACTCGTTACCGTGGATACGGCTACGCCCATCGCCGCGGGCCGCATGCAATCGGACGGCGACGATATTCTTTTCGAGGACAGCGCAGGCAACTTGCTGCCTTTCTGGATTGAGGCGGATATCAATACCACTTCGACGCGCATCTGGGTACGCGTACCTCAAATCGCCGCGGCCGGCAACACGACCATCTACATGCTCTACGGCAATGAGAACGCCGTTTCCCAATCATCGTCCGCGGCTACCTTCGTACGCGAAGTGCCGAATGTTTCACGCGCTTACGATCTGGACGAAGGTTCCGGCACGACGTCCGCCGACATTACCGGCAACGGTAATACGGTTACGCTGAACGGCGCAACCTGGGGCACGGGCCGCTACGGTCAGGCCCTTTCGTTTAACGGCGCGGGCGACTCGGCGACCGCGGACGGCGCGACGCTGCCCATCGGTAGCGCTCCGCGAACCGTGGCCGCCTGGGCAAACCCCGGTATAATTTCGGGCGATCACGATGTGGCCGGTTACGGTCTGGCCGGCGCGACCGGTAACGGCTTCTATCCCAATATAGCCGGGGACAACTATCGCATCCATTCGCACCTGGACGACCTCAGCGACGGACCGGCAACCGCGAATGTGTGGACCTATATGGTGGCCACGTATGACGGAACGACTGCTCGCCTGTACATCAACGGCGCGGAAGTCGCCTCGGATACGAAAACCTGGAATACCACCGCGTCCGATTTCTTTATCGGTCAAAACGCCGACCCGAGTTTGAACGGCGGCAGCGGCAGTCCCTTCGGCGGCCTGGTGGACGAAGTACGCGTTTACGATCGTGTATTGACCGCGGGCGAAATCGCCGACCTGTTCGCTCATCGCGGATACATCGCGCCCACCACCGGCGGAGTAGAAATGGTGCGTCGCTTCGCGGCGATTGAACCCGTTGTTACGGCTCAGGCCGAGGAAGCCAATCCGCTTTCCGAAACGCCGATTCTGTTCGCGCAGGAGAGCTCCGGCAATATCGGTATCGGCACCGATGCTCCCGGCGAAAAACTCACCGTGGACGGCGTTATCGAAACGCGCACGGGCGGTATTAAATTTCCCGACGGCACGATTCAAACAACGGCCGGCGGTCCCGGTGGCGGCGGCGGCGAACCCCTGCCCCTGGGAACCATCATGGCCTGGCATCGCGATTTTTCCGGAAGCCCGGCGGTTCCCGACGGTTGGGTCGAGTGTAACGGCCAAATTCTAAGCGATAGCGAATCGCCCTATGACGGGCTTGTAATTCCTAACCTCAACGGCGAAGGGCGTTTCCTCCGCGGCGGTAGTCCCTCCGGCATCATGCAGGATGATCAATTCCAGGGCCATAACCATCGCTTCATCGACCGTTACAATAACAGTGCCGGTACCGAGGCCTACTGGCATCAAGGCGACGGCTCCACGGCCGGCTTCGAACGCACCGCGGATTCGTGGTTCGGAGTACGCGAAGCCACCAACGACGGCGTCAATGGCGAACCGCGAATTGGCGACGAAACCCGCCCGACGAACATGTCCGTCGTCTGGATCATGAAAGTTAAGGAAACCGGCGAAGCGGGACTATGGACACCCAATAGCGAAGGCATTCACTTCAATGCCGGCAAGGTGAGCGTGGGCACCGACGTCACCGACGAACAGCTGACGGTCACCGGCGCCATCTCCATGGAGGAAAAAGTCCTGGAGCCGGATACGACCGACGACTTCGGCAAGATCTACGTCCGCGAAAACGATCTATCTTATCTAACCTTGAACGGCACGGATCAGTACGTATCCATGCCTGGACTGGGAAACGGCGCCGTCGGAGATTTCTCCATTGCCATCTGGTTTCGCCTACGAAAGCCGAACCTCACCGGCCTTCAGAATCACAGTCGAATTCTTGATCTTCGCGGCGACGGCGTCGATGCCGTCGACTCACCGACTCTTGTATTGCACGGAACGCAGGACGGCAATATCTCCCTGACGCCTTTCATCGATTGGCCGTCGGGCGGGAATTCGGGTTTCGATCAGCACGTGGGCAATATCGTCGGCGAATGGCATCACACGGTCATGACGCGCGAGGGTTCCACCGTACGAATCTACTTGGACGGACGGCTCTTGAGCGACACTCCCTTCG
>CAZGYS010000652.1:0-3868 GCA_964530305.1 uncultured Leptospiraceae bacterium | reverse complement strand
ACGAGATGTCTTCTATCGTTCCTGCATAATAAAGAGGCGCACCATCTTCACGTCGGACAGCGCGCGCCGTTTCGGAAATCCAAAATTTGCTGCCATCTGAATGGCGATAGATTTCGGACTCAAAATTGACCACTTCTCCAGTTCGGTCAATTTGATCGACAAATTCCTGACGGCGAAGCGGGTCTACATACCATTCGCGTTCAATGCTGCGGCACGCAGAAAGCCACTCCTCTTCGGTCTCATATCCCATCATTCGAGTGAATGCGGGATTGGCGAAGATCGGAGCTCCGTCACCAGAAGACCGGTATATCCCGATCACAGCCTGCTCATAGATCTCCGCAAAACGGTCTTCGGTCGCGGTTGAGTTTAAACCCTTAGAAGAATTTGTATTTATTTCCACAGAATAGGTCTCCCCGGTCACCTATAAATTGAGCCGAAATGCTTAATCCCTGACTAACCAATAAGTCGACTCAAAGTATTGTTTGAACGAAAACAATGAAAAATGGAGACAGAAGAGTCCTCGGAGGTGAAACTGGTTAAATAATGCTTTCTTATGCATGTGCTCTCAAAGAGAAAGGCATGAAGTTCCGCAAGATTATTTGGTTGGTAACCCAAGGGCTTGCGGGATCACCTCCGTCCTCAGCGCAGTTTCGACTGGTCCCGGATTCCCGAAAATGTTCCAGCCAGTAAGGACGGCGACGATATCATGCTCTGGCACTACGATCAGGCGTTGACCTCCAAAGCCGTTCCCTGCGAACACTGTGGCTACTCCATTCTGGTGCTCTGGTACCCACCATTGATAGCTGTAACCCCAGTTGAACGAGTCGTTAGAAGGGGAGACATCTGCAATATAAGGGGTCACAGACGCCTCAACCCAGTCCGGGGTCAGGATCTGTTCACCGTCCCATGCCCCGTCCCGGAGAAAGAGGTATCCAATCCGCGCCAGATCATGTGCCTCAAGATATAACCCACCTTCTGTATCGGCTTCTCCGTCCGGAGTGGTTTTCCAGTAAAAGCGATCGATGCCAATGGGGTCAAAGAGCGTTTCTTTTGCCCAGTCTACGACTTGTTCCCCGGTTGCTTCCCTCAGAATTTTTCCAATCAGGACGCTAACCCCATCATTATACTCCCAGATGGTGCCTGGTGTTTCATCCATGGGCCGGTCGAGAATGAACTGGATCCAGGTGTCGGAGGCTTCCAAAAGGACGGTGGAGTGGTTGGGGTCGGCATAGCCGCCTTCCGTTACCCAATCGATGCCGCTGCGCATTGTGAGGAGATCTTCGAGCGTGATCTCCGCCTTTCGAGGATCCGAGCGATCGAACTTGTATGCATCGAAATAGGGTAGCACCTGCACATCGACACTTTCAATGAGCCCCTGCTTTATGGCTGTGCCAATCAGGGCTGAGGTGACGGACTTTGTAACAGATTGCATGGAGTGCAATTGGGTCGGCGAGAATCCGCCCAGGGGAATCCACGTCCCCATGCCGGGCTTCTGGAATGCCGTCGAAGTAGACGGCAAACCCATGGGCTCCCACGGATTCGCCACCTATCGCCTGGTAATTCTCCTACCCTCCTCCGAAGCGAAGTTCACCCATCATATTCGCGTCGGAACCGCGGCCTCGGCCGTGCGCATGTTCGCCGGCGGACGAAGCATTTTCGAAGCCGGCGCCGTGGGGGATTCGGCGAAAACCCACCGACCGCGCTATCGAACGGGCATCGCCTCGATACCGCCGACGTCGGACGGACGCATTGAGCTCATCGCGCAGGTTTCCAATTTCCAGGAGCGCAACGGCGGGCTGTGGCCGCCCATTTTTCTGGGGCGCGAAACCGCGGTTAAGAACCTGGAACTGCGCGGACTTACCCTGGACCTGTTCTTGTTCGGGGCGATTTTCATCATGGGACTCTATCACCTGAGTCTGTTCATCATGCGCCGCGAAGACCGCGCCTCGCTGCTCTTCGGGCTGTTTTGCTTGATTGTGGCCTTGCGAATCACCTTACGTTCGGAATTCGTCTTCGGGCGCTTCCTCCCGGACGTCCCCTGGATCTGGTCCTTCCGCGGAGAATACTTCACCTTCTACCTGGCCGTACCGTTCTTCGCGCACTTTCTTCTGGCCACCTTCGCCGATCCCTGGCGAAAGTGGGGCGCGCGCGTGCTGTGGATTTTTCCGGTCTTCTCCTGCGC
Source organism: uncultured Leptospiraceae bacterium (assembly GCA_964530305.1). GTDB lineage: Bacteria > Spirochaetota > Leptospiria > Leptospirales > Leptonemataceae > CAZGYS01. The sequence goes on along the minus strand of CAZGYS010000652.1, from coordinate 1,686 downwards.
GCTGGCGGCCGTAACACCGGTCACGTTCTTTTCGCCGCTGCTCGTCTACTACCAGGCCTTCGCCGGCATCGTCGTGATTTTCTGTATCGTTTTCTGGATCAGGGCGATTGCTCGGGGACGGAAGGGTTCCGTTATTTCCGCCGGGGCGGGCGTCCTGCTGGTTTCGGCTTTCGTAAACGACATCCTCTACGCCAATGGCGCCATCCAATCCATCGAGCTGACGCCCGGCGCCATTTTTCTATTTGTATTAAGTCAGTCCTATGTGCTGGCCGTGTCCTTCAGCGCGGCGGCAAAGTCGGTAAGTCAGCTCACCGAAAAATTGGATCGTAAATCGCAGGAGCTGGCGGAAACCAATGAGGCCCTGGTTCGCTTCGTACCGTCGGCTTTCCTGCGCCAACTGGGCAAGCCCGATATCCGCGACATCGCCCTGGGCGATCAAATCGAAACGGACATGGGCATCGTCTTCGCGGAAATGCACTCCTTCGCCGAGATGTCCGAGAAACTGACTCCGGAAGAGAACTTTAATTTTCTGAACTCGTATCTGGAACGCATCGCGCCGGTCGTGGGGCAAAATCGGGGCTTCATCGACAAGTACATCGGCAATACCATCATGGCCCTGTTCCCGGAGCAAGGCGCGGACGCCCTGGAAACCGCCATCGCCATGCAGGAGCGCATTCGCCTCTACAATCAACAACGCCTGCGCTCGGGATACGAACCCATTCGCGTGGGCATCGGTCTCCACTCGGGGCGCTTGATGCTGGGAACCATCGGCGCGCAGGAACGCATGGACGGAACGGTTATCTCGGACGCGGTCAACACGGCCGCGCGCATCGAAGCCCTTACCCACGTATACGACTCCTACATCTTGATGAGCGAAAATGTTTTCAAGGGTCTCAAGAACGCCCATGAGTATCTCGTGCGCATGGTGGACTCGGTCGTGGTCAAGGGCAAGTCAACGCGGGTGAGCGTTTTCGAGGTCTTCAACGGCGCGCCGGAATATCGCATTGAAATGTTCAACGCCACCCGTTCCGATTTCGACCGGGGTATTTTCGCTTTCTCCACCGGCAATATGGAAGGCTGCCGGGACGCCATGCAGAAAGTCCTGGACTTTAATCCCGGAGATCGCGCCGCGCAAATCTACATGGAGCGCACAAAACTCGCGCAATGAATCGCTCTTTCCAATTTATATTCCCGCGTGCCCTCGGGTTGTTGCTGCTCCTCTCCTTGCTTGCCATCGCCTGCGGCAAGCAAGCCGATGCGCCGACGCCGCCCCGGGCCGTGAAAGGCGTACTGGACTTACGAACGTGGGACTTCAAGAAACACGGCATCGTGCGACTGGACGGTGACTGGAAGGTACTCGAAAATCGCTTCGCCGCTCCGGGCGATTTTCGCGCGGTCGAGACTTTCGCGCCCGTACCGGGCGTGCGCGTCGACGGTTTCGCCACCTACCATTTGCGCGTCCTGCTGCCCCCGGGAATCCGCGGTGAACCCATGGAGATTCGTTTTCCTACTGTCGCCGCGGCGGTGCGTTTCCTGGCGGACGGAAAGGAAATCTGGAAGGTGGGCCGACCGGGTGAATCGCGGGAGCAACATGTTTCCTACTATCGCACGGGCACCGTGCAACTGCCTCCGACTTCGGGAGACAGTCTGGAATTTACCATGGGCATCTCCTACTTCGGTTCCCGT
>CAZGYS010000651.1:1934-3870 GCA_964530305.1 uncultured Leptospiraceae bacterium | reverse complement strand
AAAAAGGGCAGGTTATCGGAGAAGTAGGGCGCACCGGCAACGCTACCGGACCGCACCTGCATTTCGAGATTCGTCGTCAAAGAAGACCGATCAATCCGCTCTATGCGTTTCGCATGAAGGAATTGGCGCCGGTAACTCGTAAGGCCGCTAGCCGTGTATACGGTCGCGGCGGTTCGCGCTAAGGCGTAATCGACGCTCTTGTTGCCGTCCCGGTTGGAGATTGGGAATGGAAATTTTTCTTAAAATCCAGAAATACATCTTTACGATCACGCTCATCGCCGCGTCTTTCCTGGGTTTTTCCCTGGCGTATTTGACGTCCGTGGTCATGAAGCACGGCCTGAACCCGGCGGTATCGGCCAAACCCCGCCGGGGTAAATCCCCGCGCACGTCCGCGGTGCAACGCCAGCGCATCGCCTTCGGCGCCTTTGAGGAAATTTGTTCCGGGCCGTTCATTCGCGATACCGCTTCATGCAAGGGCATTCCAAAGGGCGGAGACGGCAAAGAGAACGGCGGTACTCCCACGACCAATATCGAACTGGTGGGCCTGCTGGCGGGCTCCCCGCGCTTTGCCCGAGCTTCGGTCAAAGTGAAGGGAGAAAAAGAAGCCCATGAATACGGAGTAGGGGCCACCGTCGCCGGGCACAAAATCCTCTCCATTCGCTCTAATTCCATTATGGTCGCCGCCGGCGGACGACAATTTCCCATCTACCTGGGGGAGGCATCGGACAAGGCCGGTTCTCGTTCCACGCCGACCGCCACCTCGAGCAGCAACAAAAACGCCAAGAAGACCACGCTCTCACGCACAAAACTCAAAGCTTTGATGAAAAAGGACACCATGGCGCAGGTCCGGGCCGCTCTGTTCAAGAAGGGCGGCCGCACCTGGGGTGTTCGTATTCACTATGTCCCGCCCAATCACGTGGTTTACAAACTGGGAGCCCGTCCCGGAGACATAATTCGACGCTACAATGGCGATCGTCTGGATAGTATGTCGAAACTGGTGAGCCTGTATTCCAGCCTACAGAGCCCCTCCTTCAAGCGCGCCACCCTCGATATCGAGCGGGCCGGCAAATGCTGTCTGACCTACGAATTCATCGTAACGGATTAACGCGCATTTTTTGGGCATTCTCCGCATGGATTCCAGCGGAAGTCGTCCGATAATAATGGGAAAGACAACCGATCAGGTTGGTGGGACTACCTATGCAAAGGTTCAAGTACATACTCATGGCGCCGCTTTTGACGGCGATGTTCGCGATCTTCACCGTTCCGGAGCGCATCGACGCCCAGACGACAAGCGTCAAGGTGCCCCGGGGTTATTTCGTCGCGAAGTTTCGAAACATCGAGCTCAAGGACTTTCTCAAGACCATGGCTCAGATCACGCGCCGCAATATTCTGATCGATCAAAGTCTGCGCGGCAAAATTACCATTGTATCCTACCGCCCCATTCCCGTGAGCCGCGCCCTGTCGTTCATGAAGCAGGTCTTGAAGGTCAAGGGTTACGCCATTATCGAGGACCGGAATCTCATTCGAGTACGCAAAATCCGCGATGCTTCTCAGGAGAACATTCCTCAATCCAAGGACCCCACGTTCCGTTCCGCCGGCGTCGTTTCGCGCGTGTTGCGCTATCCCGGCAATGTTCGCGTCACTCAATTACGAACTCTTTTGAATCGCCTGGTGGGCAGTAAGAATACCACCATCGCGGCTTACCAGCCGACGAACTCCCTGATCATTACCGGCTACGCCCAGAACGTTCGCCGGGCCATTACCATTCTGGATGAACTGGGTCTCAAGGACTCCGGTCCGGGCGGCGGCACTACGGGCGGAAGCGGCGGCAGCGTGCACATTTACCGCGCGAAGAACATGACCGCCGAAAGTCTGGCGCAGGTGCTCGTGCGATTGGACAATCCCCAGATTGCCGCGGCGGCCAAGGGCAAAAAGG
>CAZGYS010000651.1:0-1903 GCA_964530305.1 uncultured Leptospiraceae bacterium | reverse complement strand
TCCACCGCGCGTCGCGGCCGCGCGGCGAAGATCAAAGCCGTGGCCCACAAGGAATCCAATTCGGTAATCGTAACCGCTTCTCCCGAGGAGTGGTCCGAGATTCGCGCCATCATTTCTCGTCTGGACGCCGTGCGTAAACAGCTTCTGCTGGAAGTTCTGATCGTGGAAATCTCCTCCACGAAGCTCAACGACTTCGGCATCGACTGGCGCTTTCAGGGCAACACCGGACCCCACACCCAGTTCAACACGGGACGCGTTCTGGAAGGCGGCCTGATCAATGAAAACGGTCGCATTACCGGTAACAATACCCTGTCCGGCTTCAGCCTCGGCTTTCTGGAGAAAGGCGGCGAACTGCTGGGCATTTTCAACGCGAACATTTCCAATCAGAACTTTAATGTCCTCTCCGCGCCCCAGATCATGACCCTGGATAATCAGGAAGCCGAGATCAACGTGGGCCAGGACGTTCCGGTTCGCAAACAAGAGCGCACCTCCGGCGGCGGCTCTTCCGAGGCGACGGTTAATTCATTCGACTATCGCCCGGCGGGCATCAAACTCAAGTTCACGCCCCACATTAACCCGGACGGGGTCATCGGCATTGATTTGTTTCAAGAAGTAACCAATATCGAAGGCGGTATTTCCACCGCCACCAACCCAACCTTCAACAAACGGAGCGTAAAAACCTACGTAACCGTTAAAAACAAGCAAACCATCGTAATCGGCGGTCTTGTGAATCAAGAGAAGCAGCACAGCGTGCAGAAGATTCCGCTTCTGGGCGATATCCCCCTGCTTGGTTTTCTGTTTCGCCGAACGACCTACAGTACCAAGAAAACCAACCTCATGGTTTTCATTACGCCCCATGTTCTGAATAATCCCCAGGAAGCCGCCCGCGTGAGCAATTACAAGCGGGAAGAGCAAATCCGCGCCAGCCGTAAACGCAGCGATGAACTGAAACTCTGGCCCGAAAACAAGGCCCCCGATAAAAGACGGGATGCCTTGAAGCAGATTGAGTTCAATAAGTAAGTCGAGCGGGGTAAGCCGGGCGATGAAAGTGGTGGAGGCGATTTTCCTCCACCATTTCACCGCTATTCCCGTCGCTTTTACTAAAAAACTTGCCGCGCGAACGGACTTTTGGGATACTGAACCGGAGTCATTATGAGAAAACAACTCGGCGAATTGCTGCTCGAAGACGGGGCGATTACCCGGGAAGAACTTCAGGACGCCCTCAAGGTCCAGAAAAAGTCGAATCTGAAAATCGGTCAGATCATGCTCAAGAAGGGCTTGATCGACGAGGAGCAAATCCTCAAGGCCCTGGGTAAACAGTTCGGCTTCAAGTATCAGTCCAAACTCAATTTCAAATACGACGAGCTCTACGCTCGCGTTCCCCTGAACCTGATCCAGAAATCCAAGCTGGTTCCCATTTCCAAGAATGGTAAATCGGTGACGGTTGCCGTATCGGATCCGGCGGACATCCACCCCATGGACGATCTGCGCACCTGTCTGCGGGACTTTCGCGTGAATTTCGTGCTGGCTCCGGAAACGGAAATCATGCGCATCATTCACGGCCAGTTCGATCAGGCCGCGGCGGCGGCCAAGGAAGTCATCGACGGCATCGACGAGGACGAATATTCAGAATTCGACTCGCTGAGCGAAGACACGCTGGATATGGCCAATGAGGCCCCCATTATCCGGATGGTGAACGCCATTCTTTCCCAGGGAGTTCAGGAACGCGCCTCGGATATTCATATCGAACCTTATGAGAAGCACCTGGACGTGCGCTATCGCATTGACGGCATGTTGCACAAGCGCTTGAGTCCGCCCCGGGTCATTCATTCCGGCCTGGTTTCGCGCATTAAGATCATGGCCAACATGAACATCGCCGAGAATCGCCTGCCGCAGGACGGAC
>CAZGYS010000650.1:2994-3879 GCA_964530305.1 uncultured Leptospiraceae bacterium | reverse complement strand
CGAGACGGCATCACCCTGGATTCCCAGGGTACGAGCGGCGCCATGCTGCTCTTCCTGCAAGCCGGCGGAACCCTGTTTCCTCCGAGCGAACTACAGCAAGGCGAATTCTGGCGCAAGGCCGCCCGCGTTCGCACGACGGCCACGCCCGCCTACGCGATAATCACCAGCTACACCAATACCCGTATGGAGCAGGTCGAGACGGGACGCCTGTACGCGCGCCTGCAACTGGCCGGCGCGAAAGCAGGCATCTCCATGCAGCCCCAGAGCCAGGTCCTGCAGGAATACAAGGAAATGAGCAAACTCTATAAAAAGGTTCACGAGGAGTTCACATCCAATAACCGTACCATTCAAATGCTGATTCGCCTGGGTAAGGCCGAAAAAAAAGTCGGACACAGCCCGCGACGCGATCTCCGGGACCTCATCGTCCGGGACACGACTCCGTGAAACTCGTCGTCCTGGACGGCCACACCCTGAACCCGGGCGATCTGTCATGGGAGGGATTGGGGGAATTCGGCCCATACGAAGTTCACCCGCGCTCGACCCGAGCAGAAACGCTGGAGCGCGCTCCAGGAGCGCGCGCGATCTTTACCAATAAGACCGTCCTGGATGAACCGATTCTGAAAAGCCTGGCTCCCGCGGGCCTTGCCTACATCGGAGTTCTTGCCACCGGCGTGAACGTGGTGGACCTGGCGGCGGCCGCCCGGCTCGGTATCACGGTTACCAATGCGCCCGGTTACGGCACGACGGCCGTGGCCCAGGCGGTCTTCGCTTTGTTGCTGGAATTGACCAATCGCGTGGGAGCCCACGACCGGGCCGTACGCGAAGGTCGCTGGAGTGCTTCGCCCGATTTTTGTTTCTGGGATCATCCGCAACTGGAACTGGAGG
>CAZGYS010000650.1:0-2984 GCA_964530305.1 uncultured Leptospiraceae bacterium | reverse complement strand
CTGGGCATCCTGGGTTACGGCGCCATCGGTCGGGCCGCGGCTCGCCTGGGTCGCGCTTTCGGCATGGAAGTGCTGGTCCACACGCGTTCGGTCCCGCCCGGCGGCCGGGACCCGAGCTCCGGCGACGAAATACAATTCACCGACGTGAATACCCTCCTGCGCGAAAGCGACGTGCTCACCCTGCACGCGCCCCTGACGGAAGAGACCCGGGACTTCATCGACGCGAAGGCCCTGGGCACGATGAAGCGAACTGCTTTTCTGATCAATAGCGCGCGAGGTCCGCTGGTGGACGAAGACGCCCTGGCCCACGCGCTCCGGGCGGGCGAAATCGCCGGGGCGGGCCTTGACGTATTGACCCGCGAACCTCCGGCCCCGGACAACCCGCTCATCGACGCGCCCAATTGCATCATCACGCCCCACATCGCCTGGGCGGGACGCAAAGCTCGGGGGCGTTTGCTGGAGATTGTTCTGGACAATCTGCGCGCGTTCGTCGAGGACCGCCCGCGCAATGTTGTGACCCCCTGAAGGAGTTTTCGCGCCTTGACTTCCGATAAAAAAAAGCAAGCCCCGCCCTTCATCCATCATCCCGAATACGACGCGCCCCTGCCCGCGGGTCATCGCTTTCCCATGAGCAAGTTTCGCAGCTTGCGTAAGTACCTGGAGAACGAAGGCATCGCCGCGGCGGACGGGTTCGTCACGGGAGAGAATATTTCTCGCGCGCATCTGGAACTGGTTCATGCGCCGGAATACATCGATGCGTTTCTCGAAAATCGCCTGGACGAAAAGGCGATGCGTCGCATCGGCCTGCCCTGGAGCGAGGAACTGGCACGCCGGTCCCAAATCGCCGTGGGCGGCACCCTGATGACCACGCGCATGGCTCTCGAGCACGGACTGGCCTGCAATACGGCCGGCGGCACGCATCACGCCTTTCCCGATTTCGGCTCGGGTTTTTGCATCTTTAATGATCTGGCCGTGAGCGCGCGCGTCGTATTAAATGAGGGCGCGGTGAAGCGCGTGCTCATCGTCGATCTGGACGTACACCAGGGCGACGGCACGGCTTTCATTTTCGCGGGCGAAGAGCGCGTCTTCACGTTTTCCATGCACTGCGAAGCGAACTTCCCCGTCGCCAAGCAAAAGAGCAATCTGGACATCGGACTCGATAAGGGCACGGGGGACGAAGAGTATCTGGCCGTTCTGGGGCGCGAACTGCCCCGCCTGCTGGACGAATTCGAACCGGAACTGGTGCTCTACGACGCGGGCGTGGACGTCCACCAGGACGACTTGCTGGGCCGTTTGAGTCTGACCGACGAAGGCATCAGCCGGCGCGACTATTACGTTCTAAGTGAATGCCGTCGCCGGAATATTCCAACGGCCTGCGTCATCGGCGGGGGCTATGCGGAGGATCGGGACCAGCTTACGCGACTGCACGCGCTGTTGCATCGCGCGGCGATTCGCGTCTTCCAGGATCTCTCGACCGATTCCGGTTAAGGACTTCTGCTCTCTGATCAAAGGACCGTGAACGGACTACTCGGCCTGATTGCGATCCTTCATGGCCGCCAGTTTTTTCTTCTGGGCGCTGAGTAGTTTTTGCAGTCCGGCTTGATCGCGATTCGGGGCCGGCTCGGGGGGAACGTCCGCGAAGAGCATGTTTTGATTGGTCTCCCCCGTCGCGGGCGCCGGTTCGGGTTGCATCTGGGGCACCACGCCGCCGCCGGCTTGCAGGAGTGCTTGAAAATCGGGAGCGGCCGGCTGGTTCTTTTCGCGCTTACCCCAGAACCGATATTCCGTGGTCTTGAGAACGCGCGTGAGCTGGTCCATCATTCCGGCCGGCATGGGTCCGGCGCTTTTCTTCGAATCCCAGATGCGAATCTGATCCGCGGTGCGCGCATCGTCCACCTCGGCAATCAGGTTCACGCCGTGCTCGGAGACGCCCAGCACCAGTAGCTTCCCGGCCATGTCGACGATCTGCAGAAACTTACCCTGCATCAAGGGCACGGAAGCGATGACGCGCACCAGATCTCCCGTGCCGCCCAGGGTGGCGCTGCGCGATTTGAGAAAACGTACGCCGTAGTAGAAACCGCCCAGCATGACGGCCATGACGCCCAGGAATTGCAGAATGGACATGACGAACGAAGGTCGGTCGTCGGAGCCCAGCAAGCGCGAATCCCCCGAAGTGGTACCCGGTGCGCCGCCCGTTCCGCTGTTCGGCGCGCCGCTCTTACGAGGACCGGGATTCTTAAGTTTAATTTTCGAATCGCCCTTTTGCCCGGCCGCGGGTTTGTTCCCGGCTTTGCTCCCGGTGCCCGCTTTCTTGTCGGCGTTCTTGCCCTTCATCCAGACCTTGAAGATTTCGGACTGGCGATCTTTCTTTTTGGCGGGCTCGGTTTTGGTTCCGTTTTTGTCTTTCGTGGGCGCCTGGGCGGCAAGGGGCATCGCGAACGCGAAAGCAATCAGGAGCGCGAACCCGAAGGACGCCGCGCGCGTGAACCAGGAGGGGCTGTTGCTGTGTTCGAATCGCTCCATGACGAAAGCCTCGGGATTATGTCGCATTGGGGTTCCCACGCCGCGGCGTTCAGTTGCGGTCGCGAGACCGCGCGAAACTATTTTTACCGGCCTATTTTTGCTGACCTTTGAGTCGGTCGATGGGGCTGACGATGTCCGTGACGCGAACACCAAAGTTCTCGTCGATGACCACGACCTCGCCCTTGGCAATCAGCTTGCCGTTGACCAGAAGATCCACCGGCTCACCGGCCAGTTTGTCCAGCTCGATGATGGAGCCCTCACCCAGTCCCAGGATCTCCTTGATGTACATCTTCGTGCGACCCAGCTCCACGGTCAGGGTCATCTGCACGTCCATCAGCAGATTCATGTTGGTCTGGGTCGGCACAGGACCGCCCACACTCAGGTTCGGAAAGCCGACTTCTTTGACGCCGACCTGACCGGCCTGCGGCCCCGTCGGCAGCTCTTCGCCCGGAGCGACGACT
>CAZGYS010000649.1:0-3879 GCA_964530305.1 uncultured Leptospiraceae bacterium | reverse complement strand
GGTTCCTTTTAAGAGCGATTCTCCAGGAGCAATTCTTTTCGAATACGGCTCATTCCTTTTCCATCGGTTCCTGCTAAAAAAGCTTGAGGCCTCAAAATCACAGTTTCAAGAACGAACGCGTGTGCTCCCAGAGTTTATCCTGAACCCCGGTCAATTGATGATCCGCGTGGAGCAAGACCAGTTCCGCCGCCGGATTTGCCAGGGCGTAATCCAGGGACAGTTGCCAGGGAACGGTCTCGTCCTCGATACCGTGAATCAAGAGCACGGGCATGGAAGTTCCAAGATCCGCGGCTTCGTATTTTCGCGCGTCGTCCAAAATGCCGTAGTGGAGGGGACGCTCTTCCTTGTATTCATGGTGATGGACCGAAATCACGCCGTTTTCGCGCCAGGCCTTCAAGCCGGCCGCCCCCATTTGTTCCGCGCGACGAGAAAGAAAACCGAAGGCCGAAGCCATGAGTACCATGGCCTTGACCCGGGGCTCCTCCCGCGCGAAGAGCCCGGCCATGTAGGCACCCAGACTGGAACCGATCAAGGTGATATCGCCCTGGATGCTTTCGCACAGACGACGAATGACGTTCAACTGGCTGGTGACGGTGAGGTGTTCGAAATCGCCGTCGTTTAGATCGGGCGTCAAGAGAACATGTCCGCGCTCCTGCATTTTCAGGCGCAGAAAATTTCCCTTATACGAAGAAGGACCGGAACAAAAACCGTGCAGATAAATGTAATTCATAGTCTTCCTACGTCGTTTGCGGCCATGCGTGAATCGCCCCCGGAGCCCTCCTGAACTAAAAGCCCGGCAGGAAACGACCGTGATCGCGATAGCCGTTATCTTCCAGCCACTCGATTTCCTGCTCCGTGGCGTCGACGACCTTGAAACCATAGAGCGCGAATTCGCCGGGCGAAATGGGCCCCAGGCGATCCACAACCAGCACGGCCGAGTCGTCCCGGGCCCGTCCCATGCGTGCTTGAAAGGGCTTATTGTCCAGCTTGATGAACTTCGTCGGCAACAGGGTCACGTTTAACCTTCGCGTACGAATGTTAGATGCGACTCAAGATGGCCGCGCAGGTTCGACTCATGTCGTATTCTTTCTGGGCGATTTCGCGCGCGTTCTTGCCCATGCGCGTCTTGAGACGTTCGGAGACGGTGAGTTCGCGTATCTTTTCGGCCAGCGATTTGCCCTTGCCGGCTTCCACGACGAAACCCGACACGCCGTCCTTGACGATTTCCTCCACGCCGCCGACGTTTCCGACGATGGTGGGCATGCCGAACCAGGCCGCTTCCATGAGGGCCGTGCCCATGCTTTCGATATCGTCTTCGCGCTCGGCGCCGGGTTGCACGAACACGTCGGCTCTGCGCATCAGGCTGCCCAGGATTTCATCGTCCAGAAAGCCGGTCATGGTAACGTGTTGTTCCAGCCCGCGAATGCGCACCAGCTCCTGCAGATAGGGGAACTCCGGACCGGAACCGGCCAGCACCAGGTGCAGGCGTTCATGGAGATCCGGCAATTGATGCAATGCCTCCACGGCCTGATCCAATCCCTTGCGGGGCACGAAGGGCCCGACGCCCACGAGAACGGTTTTTTTGCCGATGCGTTCGCGGAGTTCCTTCGGCAAGGTCTTGCCCCGGCCGCTTGATTTCCAGCGGGGCTCCATGCCCGCGGGGATCACGGTGATCTTTTCCTCGGGAATGCCGAAGCCGCGCGCGCCCCGGGCCAGATATCGCGAAAGCGTGAAAACATTTCGCGCGCCCAGAACGATGCCGCGCTCGCGAAAATTCAGGTAACCCAGCTTGTTCTTGAAGTCGCCGCCGTTTAGAAAAACCGAATAGGGCAAACCATAACGCGCCAGGACCTTGAGGACCATGACGGCGCTGCGCGAGATCTGTCCCAGAATCACATGATTGGGCGAAAATGATTCCAGCCGCTGGGACAGCAGCGTGGAGAAATCCGGATTCAAGCGCGTCCCCAGGAAGCCGCCCTTCGCGAAGGGGGAACGTCGAAACACGCCGTAATCCTCCGCGTGATCAAAACGTTCCCGATCATCCGGCGCGCTCAGATAGTCCCGGTTCCGAGCCGTCACGATCACCTCCATGGCGTCCCGGGGCCAGTGTCGAGCAATGCCGACAAAGAGGCCTTCCAGACCGCCCGGTTCGGGGCGAAAGTAATCGGTTATGAACAGGACCCGCTTCATGGAAAAATTTTCCATCCCCGGTCGAAAAACGCGCAACTTGGAACGCTTTGTCGCTCGTGGAATAGCATGGAAAACTCCAGGAACTTTCGAGGACCATGCCCCTGCAACCTGAAAAAGCTCCCAGGACTCCGGACGGCCTATTTCGCGCTAATTTTGGCCGTATCCGCCGGTTGTGGGACAAATAGCGGGCCCCTGCCCTTCGCCCCGGCGCCCGACGGCAACTTCAGCCTGGATTACGCCGGACGGGAACTCCCCGGTTCGAACATGCCGGCGCCGCTGGTTTCCGGCCCCATGCCGACCACGCACCGCGCCGACGGCCTGCCCCAACTGGTAAAAATACAAACCACGGGCGGTGTTCCCGGACTCCCGCTGCTCACGACACGCACCTGTCTTTTGAGTCAGGCGCCCTTCTTTTTTGAACGGGAAAAAGGACTCCGAGCCGCGGTCTGTATTCCCGGAGAAAAAGAAAACCAGGTTCGACTGCTGCTGCGGGAAGCTCTCACCCGGCGGGGAACCAATTCGGCCGCGGAGACTCGGCCGGAAATTCACGGCGCCGACTTTGCCCTTGGCATCGCCGCGTTGCCTCGTCTGCGAAACTACATCCGGGAGTTCGGGGCGATTTCGCTGTCAGTGGACGCCGGCGTACCGGGCGGACGCCCGCTGGACGTTGCGCTTCGCGGAAATTCATGGCGATTCGTAACGGGCCCGGCTCTCCAGATCGACTCTTCGGACGCGGTTCGTCTGAGTCGCGTCTTCCCCGGCGCCGGCTTTCATCTCCTGACGCAGGACGAACGCCTTCATCTAATTTACGAATTGAATCGCCGTGAATATCTCTTCGTCTCGCTCTCCCTGGACCGCGCCTACGCGACGGAACTTGGCGAGGTCCTGGCGCGAATTCAGACCGACTTGCTCCAGGAGGCGAGACCGGCGACGCCCCTGGTAACCGAACTCTACTTCGGAGACCAAGGCCCTCGCGCAAGCGCCTATGTGGAACTGGGCTCCTTTGAACGGACGAATATCCGAGCGAAAGTTCGCCTGCGCGGACACGCACGCGTCGAGCTGGACTTTTTTCTCTTCGCGAACGCGGTCGTGCTCCTGCCGGGTGCGCTGCCCGGGCCTCGTCATGAACTCATACAGGAAGGCTCGGACGGAACGCAAAGCGAGTATCGCCTGGACGACTTACGCCGGCACGGCGCCGGGCCCGGACGCGCATTGTCCTTGCGCGCAAGCCTTCTCGAAGGCGATCCGGCTCTTCCGCTACCAGCACGTTTTTCCCGGGACCGCGAAATCATCGGCAATCCAGGCCTGCATCCCCGCTTCGCGCGCCGAGAGCATCTTCCCCTGCCGGGCCGGGCCTGCGCGCCGGCCGACTTTCGCTTGAACGAATGGAATCCCTTCGGGCTGCGCGCGCATGATGGACGCGCAATTACCGGCGGCAAGTTTATCGAACTGCGCATGGCGCGAGCGTGCCGTAACGAAGCCGTGCTGATTTTCGCCGGAGACCTGGTTCTTGATCCGGGAACGCGCTTCCTTGAAAAGGATGAGCTGGTGCTCTTCGTGGCGGACGGCGCCTATTTTGAAAAGGGCGATTTGATCGAAAACCGCGGCCTGAGGGGGCTCCAACCCGATCTTCGCATTCGCGCGGGCGATTTCGTCCTGCGGGAACCCGTGCCCGGAGCCACTTACGTT
>CAZGYS010000648.1:3259-3881 GCA_964530305.1 uncultured Leptospiraceae bacterium | reverse complement strand
GAATGGCCACTTCCCTTTCGCCCCGGTCCAGGAAGCGATAGAGTTGTTCGCCCACGATTTCCTCGGACGATTTCATGCGATACAGATCCACCGGCTCAAGTATGGGCGCGGCGTATTCACTGTAGCCGTATTTCAAGCAGACATCGCGCTGGGCGCCGAACATCCAATGGCGAAATTCCATCTCCGCCGGATAGAAATCGCGGCTGCCGATGTAGGGTTTGAAGGAAATCTTTTGCGAGCCCATGGGGTCAACTCGCCGGACACGCCCGCATGGTCGACTAAAAAAGTAGCTACTTGGATTCCTGGGCGGCCATGCGAATGAGCGATTGGAGGCGTTCCGTATTGGACTTGCGGGCATCGCTGTGGGCACTGCCTTCCAGGTCCACGCCCGTGACGAAGTGATCGCCCATGTTCATGATGTGGACGACCTTGCCACGAAAGCGCATGGGTGCCTGCAGGCGAAAGACCAGATCGAAGGTGATCTGGGACTGGTGGGGCAGATACTTCATCAAGTCGGGATTGTCGAAAGCCAGCCCGACCCCGCCCTCGGAAATATTGAGAACGCGCTGCTTGTCTTTAACATTCATGGTATTGGCGTCGCCGATGCGCTCGATGATCTGAT
>CAZGYS010000648.1:0-3249 GCA_964530305.1 uncultured Leptospiraceae bacterium | reverse complement strand
GACGATGGTCGGCCAGGTCCAGGCGATTCTCGCCCCGCGCTTCGCAATGTATAAAGGCGATGGGAATACTGCGATTGCCCGTCTCGATCAGGATGGGCACGCTCATGACCGAGTTGACGTGTTCCTCGATATAGCGGCGCTTCGTGGGTTCGAAGGAACCCTCGTCCTGTAGAATTACTCCGTAGTCCTCGAACTCATCGCCCATGGCGCCGTAGGATTCGACATTACTGGTATCCTGCACCAGAATGGAGCGCATGCTTCGATTCAGCAGCTTGGTTTCGTTGGGTCGCTCCCTGTCCGCGAAGTCGTAGATCTTAATTCCGGGATAGTCCGCGGTTAGATTGCGCTCGAATTCGCTGAAGATGACCTTGTTGGCCACCTGCGGCCGGGTATTGTCGATGGCCACTTCGTGCTTACTGATCTGGAAGTTCGCGGCCGATACGAAGTCATTGCTGTTGGGATAACGGGTGTAGGCGCGATTCACCTTGCTGATGCGCGCGATTTCCGGCTCCAGTACGATGGTGCCGGGCTCAATCACGCGGGACGTCTTGAAGTCGATTTCCAACTGGCGATTCAGCGTAGCAAAGAGCGTCACCTTGCCGTCCAGCTGTAAGTCGGGAGTATGGTAGTAGACGAGACCGTCCTGGACCTTCTCTCCCTGGTTGAACTCCGCCGGAGGAAACGTGTTCTTTTGAAACAGAGTCACGCTACCCAGCTTGTTCTGAAGCAGATAATAGATCTTATCTTGCTCCTTGATGAAATCCCAATCTCGTTTTCTTTCTCGTATCGACGTCGGCATCTTCCCGCCCGTAAATCGCGGATCTTTCTTAATACTCAAGATCGGGTGGGCCGGACTTGAAAATTACGAGTTACCGCGGTTTTCTCAGCAAATTCTACCTTAATAGACGAAAATATGGCCAATTTCGGCTTTCGGAAGCGTTTCCCTGAGGCAAAAACGGTCCCTAACTTAAGAAACCGGTACTTTTCCCGGGCGCAAACTTCGGGTTCGCGAAATCGCCATTAGACGAAATCAGCGCGCGGGATTTGGCCGGATGCGACGAAATTCCACGCGCCGATTCTGCCGACGGCAAGCCGGAGTGTCGGTTCGACAGGAAGGCCTGGACTTGCCGAAGCCCCGGAATTCCAGACGCCGCGCCGGTATGCCCCGCCGAATCAAGGAGCGCCGCACGTTCAAGGCCCGCAGACGTGAAATGCGATCATTGACCGCCTTGCCGCCCACCTTGTCCGCGTGTCCCCACAGCATGATGCGCACGGAGGGATTGTTCTTCATAATCCGTACAATCTTATCCAGCTTGCGGCCTTCCGAGGCCGTGATATTCGTCCGACGAAAATCAAAGAAGATGCGAATCTCATCCAGACAGGCCTGGAGTTCTTCCTTGCAGGGATCGCGCTTACCCAGCGGGATCACTACTTCGCGCAGGGCCTTGCTTTCGCGATAGACCTTCTGGGCCGGTTCATAGGTTTGCGCGCTGCCGGTCACGATAAAGACGCTGTTCTCGCGCACCTTGAAACTGAAGCGCCCTTCCCGGTCCGTGCGGATCACCTGTGTGCGGCCCTTGTCCGGTTTGATCTCGGCCGTGGAAGCGGGAATACCCTTCCCCGTTTCCTTATCGATGATGCGACCGCGCAGTTCGCGGGTTTTCGCCGGTTCCTTGACCGGCGGTCGCACGATGGGCTGGAGATAGATCACCCGGCGGTCCAATCGCCCGGGCGGTACATTACCGCGATAGTCCAGGATCAACTGGGCCGGTTCATACCCGGGCGCGCTGATTTGAACCTTGTAGGTCCGCCCCGAGGACAGATCCACGCCGAAGTTCGTCGCGCTTTCGGGCACGGGCGTCTTTTGAAATACGCGCGAACGGGAAACCAGGGTTCCCTTTTCGAAACGAACCTTGATGGTCGCTTCCACGCCCAGGGGCAGGCGCGATTTGCCGTCCAGAATCATGCCGGTGAAACGAACGGTCACGGATTCGCGCAGCCACTCGGGCAAGCGCACGCGATACATATCAAAACGCCCGCGGGCCTTCAAATCGCGGCGATCGCTTACGAAGTACGCCCACAGGCCGTCCTTCGTAAGGGAAACATATTCCTCGTCTCGGGACGTGTTAAAAGGCGCGCCCAGATTGCGGGGCAGTTGCCACAGGCTGCCGTGGCGCGTACTGCCCTTGCGGCTCACGTAGAGATCATAGTGTCCGAAACCGCCGGGGCGATCCGAACTGAAATAAAGCATGCTGCCCCGGGTGGAAAGCGTCGGCGCGACTTCGTTGTAACGCGTATTGATGGTGGGGCCCAGGTTGCGGGGAACGCTCCAGCGTTTCGTCGTCGGGGAGAACGTACTTTCCCAGATGTCGTCGCCGCCGTATCCGCCGGGGCGATTGGATACGAAATACATCTTCATGCCGTCCGGCGTAACAAACGGCATGCGATCATTGAAATCGCTGTTGATAATATTCAGGTGGCGCGGCGGCGACCAGCGCTGATCATGAAACTCGGTGAAATAGATATTGAGATGGTCATCGCCTTCCAGCTTCGTGCGACTATCGCGTACCGACGTGAAGTACATCTGCACCGGTTCATTGCCGTCGTATACCAGCGCGGGCATGCCCTCGAAACCGTCGGTGTTCACCGTGAACGCGCCCTTCGGTTCGCGCATGTCGTAGCGACTGCCCACGATGCGCATGGTTTCGGTGGGATTAAAAAACAGCGGCAGGGGCACGGTCCAGTCCGGGCTGCCGAGTCTGTCTCGATAGTTCTTATTGGTGGTGAACCAGAGGTTGTGGCCGTCCCGGGCGCCGGGGCGATCCGATTGAAAGATAAGAAAACGTCCGTCGGGACTGATGCGCGCCGCGTAGTCCTGGCCCGCCCAGTTGGGCAGACCCAGATTGGACGCATTCACGGAAGCCGAGCCGGACGGCCCGGTAGCCCCCGGTATGGAGGTGCCGTTGCGGCTTGTGGAGGGCGACTGGGCCCGGGTGGTTTCTCCGCCCAGCGCAATGAGCAGAGTCATCGCCGCGAGGCCAAGGAGTCTAGCGCGATGAAATACCCGCCTACGTACCGCTTTTCGCGGCGGCCGGTAGTCTTGCGTCCGTGTAGAGTCGCCTTTGTTCAAAGAGTCCATCCAGGTTCTTCGCCGAGTCGGGAACAAAATCGAAAACCTTTTCCCACATGCGCCGGGTTTCCATACACAGGTATAGAAACAACCGGGGATTGACGGATTGGATTTTATCG
>CAZGYS010000647.1:3570-3887 GCA_964530305.1 uncultured Leptospiraceae bacterium | reverse complement strand
CTGCGCATCTCCCCGGAACGGGTGATGCGGAATCGCCGCGTTACGATTTCACGCGTCAATTGAACGCGAAAACAACCGGCGCGTGAATTTTTCACGAACCGACCCGCGTCCCTGCTTGACGCGAAGCCCCTGAAATCGCCACTTGATGAAGCGGAAATTCGCGGGGAGTGTATGCAATGGCAATCGTATGGGTAATTTTAGCGTTGATTCTGGGTTGTTGCGTGACCCTGCAGGGAACGGTTAACTCATCCCTGGCGGCTCAGATCGGCACCGGCACGGCCCTGATGGCCAATACCATCATCGTGCTGGCCGGTTCT
>CAZGYS010000647.1:0-3560 GCA_964530305.1 uncultured Leptospiraceae bacterium | reverse complement strand
AATGTTTAGATATTTTTTTGCAATCTTTTTGTATCTTTCTTGATTTTTCTCTTCGTGGGAGACGGAGCGCGATTTTCGCCGGGGGCGATGTTTCGCGTACCCTGGCATCAGTATCTGGGCGGGCTCTGCGGCTTTTCGATCATACTGCTCTCCATAATCCTCTTTCCCCGTCTGGGCGCGAGCGTCACTCTGACCCTGGCCATCGCCGCGCAACTGGTGCTGGCGGTAATCATCGATCACTACGGTTTCATGGGCGTACCGGAAAATCCCATTACCCTGACCCGTGTTCTGGGCGTGGCGCTGGTGGGAAGCGGCGCGGCCCTTTTGAAATTTTTTTAAGGCGATTCGCCGCTCATGAATCAGCGCCGTTTCGTCTCATATCCATATGTTCACGCTACGCCTGCCATTTTCGCTGGCGGAAAACTTCCGTCTCGAACGGCCCATGCTGGCGGCCCTGCCCGGCCGCGCCTGGTCCGAGGGCCTGGCTCTGCTTCCGGCCTTCGCCATGAGCGAACCGGAAAAGACTTTCGCGCGGGAACTCCTGCGAAGAAAGCGAAACCTGTGGCTGTATCGCTGTAATCAAAAGAACTTCTGCGGAGACTTCATCATCGTGGACATGTCGTCGCCGCGTCCCGAACATCGCCCCGCGCTTTGCCTGGAACTAAAGGAAGGTCGCGGAGCCGAACCACTGGAGAGTCCGGGGCTGCAGTTACGTCGCGCGAACGAAGCCCTTGCGGAACTTGAGCGGCAAACGATCATCACGGGCGAATCCTTTCGAGTTTTTTTTACGGGAGGCCGGCGCGGCATGCTGAAACTCTTGCTGGCCGGAAGTTTTCGACGAACGACTCGATCTTAACCGGTGGGTTGTTCCTGCATTTGACGCCACCTGTCTCGAATGGGAACATAGTCGGTGTGCATGGGAAATTCCAGACGAGCGATGGTGGCCGGCCCCAGGCGAAAGACGCGAAAGTTCTCGGGATTAAAACCCAGCGTACGAATGAGGAAAACGATCATGGCCAGCCCCAGACCGCTGCCCTCGGTTTCGTCTCCATAGTCCGAGTAAAAATCCACGAACTTGTCGGACTCCATGGCGCGCCCCAGTTGGCGGCGAATGCGGGCTTCCTCGGTACCGGCCAGCAAGGCATTATTGCGCACGAAGATCATCAGGCGTTCGCGATTGCGATCCACTTCCACGGCAACGGACAACTCCAGCTCACGCAGAGCCGTTACATAGGATTCGTCCTTAATGTCGGCGTAGGATTGGCGAAACGCCTCAATACCCCGGGCATAGGATTCCCGGTCGTCCAGATCATAACCGTGTCTGCGAAAATAAGCTCGCTTAAGGTTGGCGCGGACCGCGTTCTCCACCAGCTCCAGGACGGCCGTGGTGAGAACCGTGCCGATGCCGTCGATTCCCAGGTCCTGCTCCAGTTCGGCGAACTGGGAACGAATCAAGGAACGGGCATTGGAGTCCATGACACGAAATTCAATCCTGCGTTCGCCGGTCATTAGTCAGGACTATGAAAGCAGCGTCGAAGATAGCAAATATTTTTTTAGACCTTACGCGAAAACTGAGCAGTTTCAGGAGGAGACATAATCCGGCCGTCGGGAAACATCTCCGTCAGCGGGTCCGAACCCGCGCTTACCTTGCGCCATGGTCGCCGTCGGGATACTTTGACCCGAAACGGGACATTCCAGGAACGCTCCTCCGGGAAAAGGGGGAAAAGGAGCCCCGCGGATAAATTCGCAACCTGGGCGCGCTTCCGTGCTCTCACTATACTCAACACCCAAGACGGACATACGAACCATGAAATTACCCTTCGATATCAGTCGCGGCGCCGTAAGTTTAGCGCGCCTGCTCAGCGCCGGAACCCTTCAGGGCGTGCAGGGCCTGGTGTCCGGCACTTTGAATTGGTCCGGACGCCAGTTGGAAACCCTGGCGGGCCTGCCCCTGGTGGACGGCACGGATCTGGGCGGCGGCTTGAAGCAAGGAGGCGACGCGCTCAAGGGCGCGGGCGAGGCCACCGATCAGGCCCTGGGCACCGCGACGAATTCGGTGAATCGCGCCATGAGCATCGCCGTGGAAGCGCTGGATTTCGCGGACGAAACCACGCGACGCGCCCTCTACGAAAACATACCCGTGACCAGCATCGTCGGCGAATCCTTCATCGGCTTGAAGGTCTCCGACATTCAACCTTCGTTTCGCCTGGAGGAACGCGACGTGACGGCGGCGGAGATCACGGCCGTCATGGAGAAGGAGGGCTTCACACAAGCCATGCTGTGCGTACCCGGCCTTTTTTGCGACGAACTCATGTGGAGCAGCACCGGCATCCCCGAAAATCCCGCGAAGCCCCTGGACGAAACCATTCGAGCGGCCGGCTACTACCCGGTGCTCATGCGCTTCAATCCCGGCCTGCCCATTCCCGAAAACGGCGCCTCCTTTCTCAAGCTGGCGCGAGAGTTTCTGGGGCAATTCCAGGGGCGCGTCTCCGTCATAACTTATAGCCAGGGGGGACTGCTTTTACGCAGCGCCCTCTACCAGGAAGAACAGGATCGCCGACTGGAAGCGTCCTCCGACGGCGCCACCCCTCCACTTGATTCCAATCCCGCGGCGCCGGGTCACGCGAACATGATGCTGTCGAAGCGCATTCATCGCGCCTTGATCATCGCGTCCCCCGATGGTGGCTCCTACATTGAAAAGATCGGCTACTGGTTGGCGGCGGGCTTTAACTTGATTCCCGGCCTCGCCGGCCCCCTGCTCTCCATGATCGGCAATCAACGCAGCGAAGCCATGAAGGATCTGTCCCACGGCGTCATTCGTCCCTCGGATCGCGAAAACCTTCCCCATCCCCAGCGCTACATCAGAGAAAAATACTTCGGGGAGCTGGACGATATCGACGCCTGGCAACTCTACGGCGTACTCTCCGAGTCCGACGAGGAGGAGCAGTCCTGGATCGGCGACGGCGTAATCGAACGACCCAGTTTGATGCTGCTCTCGAATCGCGTTTTTCGCGCGAAGGGACCGGACCGCGTGCATTGCGTCCACGGTAAATCCCACTTCGACATTCATATGTCCGAGGAAAGCCACGCCCTGGTTCGCAAGGTCTTTTCCGAGTAAGGCCGCGTCTCCTTCCCGGTACCGGTAACGCCGGCGAATCCGCCCGGGCGATTTACTTGACGCGCGAGCGGGACGAGCCAGAATCGAGTCATATGTATAAAGGCGAAAAAATAAACTCCATCTCGCACCTGGTGGGCGCGTCGCTTGCGCTCATCGGCTGGGTTCTCCTGATTGTATTCGCGAGTTTCACGGGGGACGGCGCGAAAATCGCCTCGGCCATCGTATACGGTCTGTGCCTCTTCCTTATGTTTTTGTTTTCCACCCTGTATCACAGCTTTCGCGGAACGCCCAAGACCGTTTTCCAGGTGTTCGACCACATAGCTATTTTCTTGCTCATCGCGGGGACCTACACGCCCTATTGCCTGGTGATTCTGCGCGAAACGAGCGGGTGGTTGATTTTCGGCCTGGTATGGAGTTTCGCCGCCGTGGGTATCACCTTCAA
>CAZGYS010000646.1:1816-3906 GCA_964530305.1 uncultured Leptospiraceae bacterium | reverse complement strand
GCCCTTGCTCAACGCCGCGGCAGCCACGGCTCCGGCCGCCGCGCCCAGCAAACCCGCTCCGGCGGCAATCCCGGCCGTAGTGCCGGTGCTCGCGCTCGTACTCTCTGCGGCATCGCCCCGGTCGGGGGCTGATTGCGTTTCCGGACCTGGTTGTTGAGAACCGGCTTGTTGAGAGCTGGTTGGGGTGGAGCCGGGCCGAGCACCCGCCTGTCCCGCGCCACCGCTTTCCTCGCGTAGAATTTCGCGCACGTTCCGGCGAATCATCAACTTGAGATCGTCCGGTTCCATGGCATGAATAGGTACCGCGTTGGCCGTGCCCGCTTCGGCGGCCGTCGCTTCGGCGGCAACACCCAGGGGACGCGGGCCGTCGCCTGATTTCGCGGAAGTCGTCGCCGAAGGCGAAGATGCTGGAATCGCCGCGGGTTCCGCCTTCGCCATTACCGGACCGGCCGACGCGTGCTTCGCGCCGCTCTCGTCCGGACCGGGTTCCATGGCGGACTGTTTTAATTCCAGGGAAAGGTTCTTGTTGCGCGCGCGCGAATTCAGGTATTCGCGGGCTTCATTTACGGTTTCGAATGCCGGCATTTCACGCGCCAGACCGAAGAATTCCAGAACCATGCGAATCTCATCATTGAGACGCAGGAAGGCCGCCGCGCCGCCCAGGGCTTGCAGCTTACGCATTAGATTTACCAGCGACGCGATGCCCGCGCTGGAGACGAACTCCAGGCCGGCCGCTTCCAGTACGAGAAAGCGATGCCCCTTGCGCGTCAGTTCGCGAAAGAACTCATCAAAATCCCGCGCCGTGCCGGAATCGATCCGGCCGGTGAGGTTTATCAGAAAGATACGGCGAGTGTCCTCGCTATTTGCGGCGATATCAAGCATGATGGTTCAGTTTAAGTTTCCTTCATTCAGATATAAGACTATTCATCCAATGGAATGGCGTCCAGCACGCGTCCATCGCCTCCGCCGGCGGTTTCCTTCGGGGGAGCCGATTGATAGACGCGTACGGCGGGAGCCGGCTGTTCAGGAGCAGCAGCGGCGACTGGAGCCGGATTCGCGGGCGCGGCCGGGGGTGCCGGTTGTGCGACTTCAGTGGGAGCGCTTCGTACCGCGGCCGGCGCGACGGTCTCACCCGTCGGCTTGCCCGTCGCCTTGCCTCCTCCCGCCGCGCGACGCGCGCTTTTGGCCGAAATCGAACCGTAAATCAACAATAGAATCAATGCGAAGATGGTCAAAGCCAGGGACGCCGCGGCCGTCGCGATGACCGCGGGTATAAAAAGCCGCTCCATTGCCGGCAGGAATGCCTTCGGACCGCGAACGGTGACGATCATGTGCAAGCGGCCGGTGGCGGTAGTATCGTCCACCTGGAAGACCGCGAAGCCCATGTGGTATTTGACCGTGGTCAACTTGCGCGGCAGGAAGCGATTCAGGAATTCAGCATAGGGATTTTCAATGGGCGCGGTTTCCAGGGTGTCCGTGAGCACGGGACTGCGCTTGAGCAGGTTCATGACCTTCTCGTACTTTTCGCCCTGGAAGACCTTGTCGGCTTGTTTCGCCAGGCGCGCCACGTCATTGTGGGCCAGTAGATTGCCGCGCCCGTCCAGAAGGCCGATTTCCTGGATTTCGAAATAATCGCCGCGGCTTTTGGAAGTGCGTACGACTTCCTTCATGGTGGCGCTGAGCTTGACCAGCCCGGGATTGGAATTGAAATTTTCGCCGGCCATGGCGGCCAGGGCCA
Organism: uncultured Leptospiraceae bacterium; assembly: GCA_964530305.1. Classification (GTDB taxonomy): domain Bacteria; phylum Spirochaetota; class Leptospiria; order Leptospirales; family Leptonemataceae; genus CAZGYS01. The sequence goes on along the minus strand of CAZGYS010000646.1, from coordinate 2,168 downwards.
CGCCCAGCTCGCGCCCGCGACTGGAAGTGATGGATTGCCCCTGTTCGAGAGTGACAATCGCCGCTCGATAAGCCGTAAAGCCCACCGCGCCGCCGATGCATAAAAATGACAGCGTGAACAGCAGAAATGCGTTCAGAAATATGCCCAGGACTTTCTTCATTATCTCCGATCTCCCAAAAAAGGCGCCCAACGGGCCCAGGGGCCCGGTTCTCCCTTTGAAAGTCGGTCGATACGCGGATTTTTTAGAGCAGGATTTTCCGTAGCGGGGCTCTCGGTGCTATTTTTCGCTCCTGTGCATAATTTTATTTTCAGCCGGGACGGGGGCCGTAAAAGGGGTCCGGGGACTTTTCTT
>CAZGYS010000646.1:0-1806 GCA_964530305.1 uncultured Leptospiraceae bacterium | reverse complement strand
CCGGGCGCGTGAACATCAAAGTAATTTAGCCCCCGAAGCAAGATATATATGGATACCTTTCGAACCTGGATTCCCCGGGGATTCGACTTTTTAACTCCCGGCGAGGCTCGAAAATTTCTGGAACTCAAGACCCGCATCCGCGCGGTTTTTCAGGAAGCGGGGTTCGCGGAAGTGATTCCCCCGGCCTTCGACTATGAAAGAACCTTCAAGCTGACTACCAGGGGTCAGGAAAAGAGCCCGCTCTTTGAAATGCGGGACCAGGACGGACAGAATCTGGCCGTCCGTTCGGACCTCACGGTTCAGGTCATCAAGGCCGCGGCCAGCGGTCGCCTGGGGACCCAATTCCCGGCGCGTCTTTCTTATATACAACCCGTCTTCCAGGACCGCCCCTGGGGCTCCGGCCACAGCCGTGAAATCACCCAGGCCGGGATCGAATTACTGGGCTTGCCCATGGAAGAAGGGTTTCCCGAAACGCTGAACCTGGCGCGGACCTGCATGACCTCCCTGGGTCAGGATGCTCGCATCGTTTACGGGGATGTTCGCTTCTTGAATCGCCTCTTCGAAGCGGTGCCGGCCTCCTATCGACATGTGCTCTCGGAAGCATTTCACTACAAGGACTCGGCCCGGGTGCGCGCCGCGTGCGCGGAAGCCGGCCTGGATGAGGACCTGAGCCGCATCCTGATCAACGTGCCCCTGACCTTCGGCGATGGACGCGCGCTGGATAAGCTGTTCGATATTTGCCGGGGACGTCCCGAGCTGCTGGAAATTCTCCAGGAAGCCCGGGGAGTGGAAAATGTCATGTACGACATGAGTCTCGTGCGAGAATTGTCTTATTATACCGGGCCCGTATTCGAGGCCTATGTAGCGGGTTGCACCGAGCCCATTTTGTCCGGGGGAGTTTACGATAATCTCTTTCAGGAATTCGCCGGGGAATCCCGGGGCGCCTGCGGTTTCGCGCTGAACCTGTCCTTACTCGTGCAGCGAGTATGAGCCGATAATCGCAAGCCGTTAAGCCGTGAATAAAACCGTCATGTTCAATAGATTGGAAGCAAAGGAGTCGCCATGAGCGCGAAACTGGTAGTAGGAACTCAATGGGGCGATGAAGGCAAAGCCAAGGTCATCGACTATCTCAGCGGCGAAATCAACATCATCGTTCGATACCAGGGCGGCGCCAATGCCGGCCACACCGTCGAAGTCGGTAAGGAAAAGTACGTCTTCCATCTGATCCCCAGCGGCATTCTCTATCCGGACGCCACGTGCGTCATCGGAAACGGAGTCGTGCTGGATCCCGCGGCCCTGGCCGAGGAACTCAAGGGCATCAATGAGCGCGGCGTGGAAACGGACGGTCGTATCATGGTGTCCGACGCCTGCCATATTATTCTGCCCCTGCATCGCCTCATCGACGAACATCGCGAAAGCCAGGCGGGCGGTAAGAAGATCGGCACCACCAAGCGCGGTATCGGCATCTGCTACGCCGACAAAATGATGCGCATCGGTCTTCGCATGGGCGATTTGCTCCACGAAAAGAAACTGGCCGATCGACTGGGCCACGTGCTCGAAATCAAGAACCGCGAGCTGCGGGATCTCTTCGGCCTGCCGGAAGTGGAATTCGAGCCGCTCATGGAAATGCTCATGGAGTACGGGCGCATCTTCGGCCCCATGACGCGCAACACCTCGGTCTATCTCAACGAAGAACTCAAGGCCGGAAAATTCGTCCTGCTGGAAGGCGCCCAGGGTACCGGACTGGACATCGACTTCGGGACCTATCCCTACGTCACGTCCAGCAACCCGACGCCGGGCGGCGCC
>CAZGYS010000645.1:0-3907 GCA_964530305.1 uncultured Leptospiraceae bacterium | reverse complement strand
GGCCAGGGTCAGGGTGCCGTCCATATCGAAGATCCAGTTGTTGCGCCGGATGATTTCGCTACGGGAAGTATCGTTCAGGCCGCCCATCCCTCGAGTGGTCAATACAGCTCCGGAACGGGAATGCTCTCCAGTTCCTCGCGGTGATCCTCGCGCAGATGTTCCGGGCCCAGGATGGCCACGCCGGGTCCCAGTGATCTCAAGGTAGCGCGAAACCAGATGCTCTCATTGATTTTGCACGAGGCGCGATACCAATCCTTGCGCGTCTCGTCGTCCGTCTCCAGGGCGCGCACGTCCGTTACGCGAAAGTACTGTTCCAGGGCCGGTCGCAATGCCGGCGAAAACGCCAGCTCGGCCGTAAAGCCCCGTGCTTCTTCGCGGAAGATGGGCGATTCCTTGATCAAACCGGCCAGGTCCTCGGGCGGCTTACTGTCCTGCGATATATCCAGGATCTCAATGTTCTCCATGCGTTCCAGATGAAAGAAGCGGGGCGCGCGACGAAGGTGGCAATAACCGATGACGTATTCCGCCTTGCGGTGCTGAAATACCGCCCAGGGATCCACGCGGCGAATTTCCGGTTCCTTCGAGGAAAGCGTGCTGTAGCGAAATTCCAACTGCACGCCTTCGGCCAGGGCTTCCTCGACCAGGTCGTGCTTATTGCGAAACGGACTCGTCGCCTCATAAGAGACGGGCACGCCTGAAATCTGACTGAGAATGTCCCGCAACTGGGAACGGGCCGTGCGTCCCAGGCTCTGGAATTCCAATTGTTCGGTGATCACCTGTTGCACGGCGGACCATTCCGACGGCGTCAGGGCCAGGGGTTTGTCCAGTCCCAGGGGAAAGACGATTTCCACGCGATTGTCGTCGTCGATGAAAATCTCCAGCAGGTCCGAGGGCGAAAAGGGCGGAATTCCCACCAGCGTCATGCGATGGAGACTATCGCGCAGGGCGCGGACCGTATCGAAGCCGGAGATTTCGCGCAATTCCTCCAGGGTGATCCCCGGGTTCGCGCTGAGGATGGGCACGAGATTCAGGAGTTTTTCCAGGACTTCGGTGGTTTGCTTTTTCTTCGTCATGCGGTGGTTCTTGAGCAATCTTTCTTGAGCGCGAGCCGGCCGGCGCGGCCTTCGTGCGATTTTCGGCGTGCCGGTTAATCGTCCGCGGTTTTCGCCTGGGCCGCCGTGAGTTCCCGGTATGGCTCCATGGCTTTCTCGATTTCCTCATGGGCTCCCAGGATGGAGGCGATGCGAGCCAGCACCTGGTCCACCAGGGCGTCCGGGCACGAGGCGCCGGCGGTCATGAGAACTTCCAGCGGCCGTTTTTCCGGCAGCCAGTCTCGGCTCACGACGACCTCATGGCGATTCAGATCCAGGTGACGAATGGTTTCGCCGTCCAGGATTTCGTCCGCGTCCTTCACGTAATAGGCCGGAATTTTACCTTCGCAGAGTTCCACCAGGTGGGATGTGTTGGAGGAATTGTAGCCGCCCACGATAATGGCGATGTCTCCGCCTGATTCGATCAGGCGATACATGGCGTCCTGATTTTCATTGGTGGCGTAACACAGCGTGTCCCGAGTGTCGGCGAAGTGTTCCCGGGGGCTTTCTTCGCCGTGGTATTCGCGGATGGCTTCCTTGAGGAGATCGCTGATTTGCTGGGTCTCCGTGGCAAGCATCGTAGTCTGGTTTACGACGCCGATGCGACGCAGATGTTCCGCGGGAGAAAAGTTATTCGATGCCCGCCCGGGAAAGTCTTCCTCGAATTTTTCGAAGGGTCGCTCGTGACGGATGTACTCGGCCAGGATTTTGGCTTCCTCGATATCGCGAATGATCAGACTGGGAGCGGCCTTATTGGCGTGGGAGAAGGTGGCCCGGGTTTCCTCGTGATAGTGCTTGCCGTGGATGATGACGGCGTAGCCTTTTTCGCCCAGTTGGGACGAACGCTTCCAGACCTTTTCCACGAAGGGGCAGGTGGCATTGTAGACCTGGGGATCGATGCCGATTTCACGCAGGCGCTGAAAGATCTCGGCCGTGGTTCCGAAAGCCGGCACGATGACGATGTCGTCGCTCTTTAGCTCATCAAAGGGGATCAGGTGTTCCCCATTGGTTTTCATGAGGAAGCGCACGCCCCGGGCCATGAGGTCCGCGTTCACGTGGGCGTTGTGAATCATTTCACTCAGCAGAAAGACCCGCTTGTCCGGGTTCTCCTTGATGGCTCGGTAGGTGATGTCGATGGCGTTTTCGACCCCGTAGCAAAAACCGAAGTGCCGCGCAATCTTGAAGCGCACGCGGCCCAGGTCGACAACGGAGGGCGCCAGGTCTTTCTTGTAATGGTCCTGAATCCGGCGAGCGCTCTTGATCGTGGATATCAGGGGAGAGCTGTAAAACAGCGGTATGTCGAAGTTTTTCGCCATTATTCGCAATTAGGGAGGAAACGGGCCCTCTGTCGACATATATTTCCCAGGGGTGAGGCGCTGCCTCCCCCCTGGGACCCCCCTCCCCCGGGGGTTGCGAATCCCCCGGGCCCCTAACCGCTTTGTTGGATTGTATCCGTGAGTGCGGGTAATAGGAGCGCGAGGTTTTATTTCGAGTCTCGGCGAGTGTGCGCGAAAACTCGGTTACTTGAATTAGCTTACTTTCTTTGCTTTCGGCTTTTTGACGGTTTTGTCCTTGGCGGACTTTTTGGTCATGTCCTTGCAAGCGTAGTACTTTTGTCCGGTCTTCTTGTTGAAGGCCACGGAGCATTTGATCTTGCGACGGTTGGACGGGCAACGCGTGGTGCCGCTGACCTTGCAGCCGCAAGCCTTGCGTGCTTTCTTGCGCTTGGACAGGTTGTCCTTACCGCTGTACTTTACGTAGAAACCGCCGCGGCAGCCGTAGCATTTGGCCGCGAAAGATTCCGCCGGCGTAAAGGCCACAGCCATTCCCAGTGCCATTGCGGATACAATCATGCTCTTGATCAGATTCATTAAGAGTCCTCCTTGAATTACTTTCCAGACGGATCGACCCGCCCAGGGCAGCAATCATTTTATGCGTCTTGATTTATTGGTTTCAGGCGAGCTTGGCTCGTCCTGACGGGATTTTAGAGGATGGACGACGGCGTAAAGTTCGCGTTTATTTCGGCGCTTTCATCGGTGTTTTCAATCGCCGAAATAGGTACAACCGCTATGTTCGGTGAGGCGCAGATTCGTCGTGGGAAAGCCCAGCTCGGCGGCCCGGGCAACCAGCGCGTCGTAGGTGGCCGTCGCCAGGGTGGGAGAACGGGAAAGTATAAAGAGGCTTCCGCGACCGGGATCGCCGACCATGGCGTGGCTGTAGTCGTCCGCCAGGGCGATGATGTGGTAAGGCGACGTGAACGGGAAAAAGAACGATACCGAGAGGCGCGCGCCCGTCGCGTCGTTCACGAAGGCCGAGCCGGAAATCGTGTTAAAATCTCCCGTGACCGAACCCACGCGACAGGCGTTGAAAACCGACAAGGTATTGGCCGATGTAACGGCGTACTGCGCGGTCACGCAACTGTTGCAGCTTAAATTGAAAGGCTGGGGTAGCGCGGCGATTTGATACCAGCGACCAATGTAGCGCGAAGCATCCACGGACGAAACGACGGCCAGCTCCGGCACCGTCGCGGCTTGTAGCGCCAGCAGTTCCAGGTCATCCGCATCGTCCGCGGTATCGCCGCAGGCGATAAACGCAAAGGTAAGCAGGGCAAGCAGCGCGATGCGCGCCGAGTTTCTTATCATGGAGCCAATATAAGCATTCTTCAAAGCGAAGGCCAGATGGTCAGAAAGAAAAGCCCCAGGGCGATGGGCGTGCTCACGGCGGCCTTGAGAGCATAGCGCAGGGACTTGCCGGGACGCACGCCATGGGAGAGAGTCACCCAGCCCACGCCGCCGCCCGCGAGAATGGACAACCAG
>CAZGYS010000644.1:1467-3908 GCA_964530305.1 uncultured Leptospiraceae bacterium | reverse complement strand
AGCGCCTAGAAGGCCGGTCGGGGTCCGGCCTTTCAACTCTCCGGGGGCGTGGTCATCGCGCTCACGGCCATTGCCTGCTTCACGCTCACCAGCGTCCGCAATTACGATTAAATCACCATTTCTTGCGCGCCAAGAGCGATTTTGCGCCCTGGCACGCATTTTAGTCCTGGGGATTCCGGTTTGACTTTTCCGTCATTCCATGATATTCGCAAACCCCACCCGCCCCGCACCGGACAAGAAGTACGATCCCACCCATGCCGGGCGCGGTCTATTCCAGGTTTTCCACGAGGCCACTCCCACCCGGGTGGGATCCGTACAATGGATGGGTCAGGGGGTCCAGCCCAGGGATTGGGCCTTCTCACGGGCGCGCGCCGGAACATCGGCGGCGATGAGATCCCGGTGCAGAATCTGGACGCCGAGCATGTGATTCAAGATGGCGTCGGACTGCACCATGCGTGAATGGTCCTCGGCCTCGGACTCTCGCCGCCCGAAGAAGTCCTTCACGCCCTGGACGTCCAGGACGCCCGCGTCCTGGACGGCATCATCGGAAAGATACTCGTCCACCAGACGATGCACGGCGCGGGTCTTCGCCTCGTCCGTGTGCGCCGGCGGCGCCATGAAGGCGAACTTTTCGCGCTCATAGAGAACTTTCGGCAACACGCCCTTCATGGCTTCGCGCAGCACGTATTTTTCGACGCGACCCTTGATGCGATAGTGGGGCGGAATTTTCGTCGCGGCCTCGGCCAGGTGATGATCCAGAAACGCCGGACGGGCTTCCATGGAATTGGCCATGTCCACTCGATCGCCGCCCCAGGTCAGAATCTGACCTTCCAGCATGGTCTTGATCCAAACATACTGGGCTATGTCCAGGGGATGGCGGCCCTTCATCTTTTCGCCGTTCAGGCGTGAGGCGATTGCCTGGCCCGGTTTGTAGTCCCTGAGATCTTCGCGCAGGTGACCGGCCATGAGCGCCGGAACGTGTTCGGCCGCCGCCAGCCAGGGCTGGAGGGACGAAGGCGTGAAACCGCACAGAGCGTCCAGGTGGGGGTCCTTGATTTCGTTCTCGGCCAGCATGGCCCCGCGAAAGATGCTGTTGGATTCCTGAAGCATTTGCTCCCAGCGCGCGCGTTCATCGCCTGGAAGGTGATCCAGACCGTGCAAAAACATATCGCGGCGAAAGCCGGGATACCCGGCGAACAGTTCGTCCGAACCTTCCCCCGTCACCACTACCTTGTACCCGATGTCGCGCACATGGCGACTCATGAGCAGCTTTGCCACGCCCAGGGTATTGTAAATAGTCCGCTCCGTATGCCAGTGGGTCTCGATGAAATTATCGTAGAGGTGCTCGGCCTTCAGCCGCATGATGTCTTGATCGGCCCCCACGCTCTCGGCCATTTCCCGGGCGATGTGACTTTCGTCATACCCCTGATCATCGAAACCAATGGTAAAAGCCTTCACCGGGTCCTGGCGAAAGGCCGCCGACAATCCCAGTATGGAACACGAGTCGATGCCGCCCGAAAGGTAACAGCCCACCGGCACGTCGGCCACCAGGCGATGACGAACGGCTTCCAGCAGTTTATCCCGCACCAGTTCGATGCATTCGCCTTCGCTCGGCGCGTTCTCGTAAGCACCGGCTTCCTGGAAGGGCATGTCCCAGTATTCCTCTTCGCGGATTTTGAAATCACCGTCGCGGCGCTCAACGATGAGGGCGTGACCGGGACACACCTGATGCACGCCCTCATAAGGCGTGGAACCGGGCACGATGGTCTGCATCAACTGATGGTAGACGCCCTTGCCGTTGAATTTTCTTTGCACGGCGGGATGGGAGAAGATGACCTTGATTTCCGAACCGAACACCAGCGTGTCTCCCACGCGGGTCCAGTAGAGGGGCTTGATGCCGAAGCGATCGCGCACCAGCATCAGGCGGTCTTCCTTCGCGTCGAAGAGAGCAAAGGCGAATTCGCCCCGCAGATGAGGCAAGGTTCCGTCCAAACCCAGACGCGGATATAGATGGAGAACGATTTCGCTGTCGCTCTTGGTATGAAAACGCGCGCCCCGGGAAGCCAGATCCGCGCGAATACGCTGGAAATCGTAGAACTCGCCGTTCTGGGACAAAAGCAGGGTTTCGTCCTCGGAGACGAAGGGTTGGCGACCGCTGTCGGCGAGATCAATGATCGACAGACGCGCGTGACTCATGCCCACGCCCTTGCCGGGCAGGCTTTTCCAACCGTAACCGTCGGGGCCGCGATGATATTGAATCGCCGCCATATTCACGAGCACCTGGGGATCGATGGGTTTCTCCCTGTCCGCGTTGATATATCCGGCGATTCCGCACATGTAGTTTATCCTTGTTTTGGTATTTCAGCTTTTTTTCGCGTGAGCCAATTGCGATTCGACTTCGCCCAGGGCCTGCTTCGTATCCACGATGCGCGCATAGCGCT
>CAZGYS010000644.1:0-1450 GCA_964530305.1 uncultured Leptospiraceae bacterium | reverse complement strand
GCAGAATGCTGATGGTAAAGTCATGCAGGTCCGACGTCACCGTGGTGCAGGCATCGTCGATGACCGTAACCAGAAAGCCCAGGTCACTGGCGTCACGCACGGTCGTGGAAACGCATTCATTGGTGTAGACCCCCACGACGAAGAGGGCCTTGATGTTCAAGTTATTCAATACATAGAGTAGATTGGTGGAAGTAAATACGCCGGAGGCGGTTTTATTCATGATGATTTCATCGCCCACGGGCTCCACTTCCTCCAGGATATCGGCTTCCCTGGAACCGGGCGCGGCGTGCAGGTTCAGTTTCTTGTGACCCTTGCTGCGATCCCGACCGTCGCGAGTCAGGGATTGAATGCGGGTATGGATGACTTCCTGGCCGTGTTCGCGAAAGCAATCCTGCAGGCGACGCACGTTGGGCAGAACCGTTTCGCGCAGACTGTCGAAGTAATATTCCTGAGCTTCCGGCGGTACACCCGAGGCTTCCGCGTCCGCGAAGACGCCGTGACCGGGAGCCGCGTCCAGATACTGCAGGTCGATGCACAACAGCGCGGTATTTTCGCGCTTAATTTCCTCCACGCGTTCATCGTGCGCGGCGATACTCTCTCGGTAAGTATCCTTGAGGGGATCGAAATTATCGAAGTCGGGGTGGGATGTCTTTACCATATACTCTTCTCTCTGAAGGTTTCGCCTGTTTGTTTTTGTTTTCTTTTGCTCTTATTTATTTTTGTTCGGCAATGTTCAACAAAGCGTTCAGCGCCAGGTTCGCGCCGGTTTCAATATCTTCCCAGTGACTCCACTCGGCCGGAGAATGACTGCGTCCGTCCTTGCTGGGCACGAAGATCATTCCCACCGGGGCGATTCGCGCCATGATTTGAGCGTCGTGCACGGCGCCGCTGGGCATGGCGTGGTGCTTGATTTTCAAATCGCCCGCGACGTTGGTCAACACCGAGATGAGTTCAGGATCGCAGGCCACGGGAGAGACCTGGCTCAAAACGTCGAATTCAAACATCAGGGAGCGACGTCGCGCAATGGCCGAAATCGTGCGACGAAACGCGTCCGCCAGGGCTTCCAGGACGTCTTGACTGGTATCGCGGCAGTCTACGGAAAACTCGACCTTACCCGGGACGGTGTTGGCCGTGCCGGGAAACATTTCCACGCGCCCGATGGTGGCCACGCTGTTTTCGCCGCCGTGTTCCTCGAGAATGCGGGGAATTTCATTGGAGAACTCGGCCAGGCCGTTGAAGGCGTCGCGCCGCATACGCATGGGCGTCGTGCCCGCGTGATCCGGCGCGCCGATGAGTCGCACGGACCATTTGAACAAGCCGGTGATGTCGGTGACGATACCCGCCGTGTGACCCATGCTGTCCAACACCGGCCCTTGTTCGATGTGCAGTTCAAGGTAGGCGCGAATGCTCTCGCGATTGCGCTGGGCCCGCAGGGCTTCCATGGCGTCCA
>CAZGYS010000643.1:0-3934 GCA_964530305.1 uncultured Leptospiraceae bacterium | reverse complement strand
CAACACCCGGCCCGGGTGCTCGGGCCGGCGCGGTCGCCATGGGCAAGATTATCAGGAGTAACCCGCCCCCGTCGGCTACTTCAACGACGTCGGTCGCGTGGGCAGGGAGTCGAACACCGTGGAAAGCGCGGTCAGATCCACCAGGTTGTTGGTTACCGAGCCGGCGTTCAGGTGTTTATCATTGGTCATGGGGCTGGACAGCAGTCCCGGGCCTGATGTCGAATAGCGATGCCCGTCTCCGCCCGTCTTATTGCAATTATTGGTGGGCGCGAAAGTAACCCGAGTGGTCCCCGCCGTCGAGTCGTTGATCCATTTATTGTCCGAGAACAGCATGCCCTGGCGTTGAACCCGGGGTTGCTTGGCGCCGGCGGATTGACCGTTCAGCCAGTTGCAGAACATGCCGCTCATGACGTCCGTGGAAATATTATTGTATTGTCCGTCCAGGCCGGAAATGTCCGGCCCGAAACCGAAGAAACCCGTGCCCGAGGTGGAATCCAATCGCAATGCGAAAGCCCGGGTGGCATTGTCGTTGATGCCGGCTTGCCAGGCCGACGTGAACTTGCCCGTGCCGTCATTGGGATTCAAGTTGAACGTAATATCGAAAGCATTGTCCACCCAGCCGATGGGGTTGGTGGTTGCGTTGTACTTGCTGTTGAAGTCGATTTGCCGCGTCTGCGGTTTGAAGATGGCCGTATTGCTCTCCGTGCAGAACAGGGCCTTGCGCAGGCGATAACGCAGGGAGTCCGTCGCGTTTTTTTCGTAGGCGACGCTCACGCCCAGTTGCTTCGGCGCCGAGCCGGAGCACTTCGTTCCGGGACCCAGGCCGTTGGGGTTGCGAATACTGAGCGAAAGCAGACCCTTGAACAAATCATTATTCGACGTGTTGGGCGAATGATCCAGGATGAAGGTCAGATTGCCCTGCGTGCCGAAGGTAATGGACATGGTGGATGAATACACCGGGTTGCCGTCGACGTCGCCCTGGCGCGAAAGGCGCGCGGTGCTCACGACGATCTTCTGCGAACCGCCCACCTCGTCGATCTTCGAACTGAAAAGCGCCGTGAGGTCGCGCTCTTCGCCCACCTCCGGCGGATTTCTCCCGAACGCGAAGCGCGCATGGCATTGCATCATGGCCGCCAATCCGATGGCGGAACTCAAGTAGGTTCCCAGGTCGTCCGCCAGGCTGTTCACCTGCGCGGCCACGCAGGCCTCTCCCGTGGCTTGATTGGTAATATTCCAGATGCCCAGATCAAAAGGCGGGCGCACGCCATTGGCGGGCAACGCCCCTCGATCCGGCACGGGTAGACCGGCGTAGAAGAGTTGGGGCCCGAAACATTTGGCCGCCGGAGGCGAAGGCGCCAGGTTCGGGCGAAAGCGACAACCCTCGGGAGACGTGGCGCTCAGGATGCGCAACAATTGGGTCTTTCTTTGAGAAAAAGTCCTGGCGTTGGCGATGTCCTCGATGCCGTCGGTGGGAATGGGCGGCGGCGGACCGAAGCCCGAATGCAAAACCCCGAGGCCGTTGGAGCCGCCGGAAGCATGCAGGGCCGTGAAGCTGGTGCTCACCGAGGAGGCCGATGCCGTCGGCGATGCGAAGGTAACGTCGCTGTTCAAGGTTTGTTGGGCCGAAGTCAAGCTCCCGCTCAGGGCGGCGTTGAACATCAAGGCGATGCGCGTATCAAAGCTGCCCGTTTCCGAATCCGTTTCCGGGCTGAAAATGGTGCACGCGCTCGTGAGGCTTCCGAACAATACCAGCGCCGCGGCCGCCGATACGCTCCTTCTGGAAATGAAATCGGTTTTTTGAACCGGCTCATGATCCGGATCATGATTCGAATTACAATGGTTGATGCGATTCATGTTTACTCCGCCGTCCATGGTTCCGCGGCTTCGTCCCGCCGGTAATGAACCCAGTATGGCGGCGCGGCGCGGAATTTCCATCATTTAATAATACAGCTCCGGGTGTCCGAGCCGGCCGGCGAGAATTGTAATTTATGGCATGGGTCCCGGCCGCCTGTCCCGTATCATCATGGACCATGGCCGCGGGTGCTCAAATTGCCTTGTCTTCCAGGGTGGTATCGAGGACTGTTTCGCTTATGAGCATAATCCGCTTGCGTCATTTTCGTATCGCGTCGTTTGGGCGCGGTTTCGCCCTGGCGATGGTATTCGCCGCGGCGCCCCTGGCCGCCGATTCGTATCACAATGTGAACGGCTTTTTCGGCGAAAGGGCGGCCGGACTGGGCGGCGCCTTTACCGCGATTTCCGAGGATCCCTCGGGTGCTTTTTATAATCCGGCGGGCCTGGCGTTCTCATACAATAATTACATCTCTCTTTCCGCCAGCACCTATCGCGAATTCAAGAAGGACTATGAAAATGTTTTCGGCGTGGGCCTGGGATATTCCCGAGAATCGCGTACTTACATCCCCAACTTCTTCGGTGCCATCAAGGACCTGGGGAAATTTAAGTTCGCCTTCAGCATCGTGAACCCCATCACCGAGGCCTTCGACCAGGCGGACCAGATTGTCCTGCCCCACACGGGCGCGGACCTTTTCAATTATCGTAATGATTTCACGGAGGACAATCTCTCCTTCATGGCCGGTCCCAGCGTCGGCTACGCCCTTTCCGAAAAAATGTCCGTGGGCGCCACGCTCTACTACACTTTCGATTCCGCGCGCATCACTTCGACGCAACTGGTTCAGCGCAATAGCGGTTCCTATTTTCACGTGAGCACCCATGACCGTCGGCGCACCATCGGTTTGTTGCCGGTGCTGGGTTATCAATACATGCCGTCCACTTCCTGGTCCCTGGGAGTTTCCTACAGAAAGCAACTGGTGACCGGAGTCAATCGCCGCGTGTCCTTGATTCGCACGGACTCCGCGGCTACGGACCGAAGTCAAATTCGCCTGGTGGAATCGACGGAGAACGCGTCGGCCATTATTCAATCCTCGGCGGTGGTGGCCGGCCCGCCGGTGAGCGGGGCGATTCCCCGGGTGGACGAGTGGCGAGCGGGCGTCGCCTGGTTCAAGGACAAGTACATGATGATCTCCGTGGACGCCATTCGCACCAGTGGATACCAGCGCGGTCAGGACCGTACGCTGGTGGACGTGGGGCAGAGCGCCTTCGTGTTTCGCGATTCGGAGATTCCCTATCTGACGCGCATCCCCACTTTGAATTTCGCCGTGGGTCTGGAGTTCTATCTCAGCGACAACCTGGCCATCCGCGCGGGTTATTTCACGAACAAGGCCAACAGCCGCGAAATCGATTGGCTCGAGGCGACGGTCGCCACCGAGGCGCGCAACAACGGCCTGGACACCATTTCCATCGGCACGGCCGGACTGGCTACCCTCGCCTATACTCCCCTGGCGCTGGAAGCCCTGGAGCGATTCGAGCACGCCGATATGCAGGGTTACAGCCTGGGAGTTTCCTGGGAGGATTCCAGTTCGTCGGTGAGTCTGACCTACACGGTGGAAAGCGGCAAGGGTATGTCCCAGATCGATTCCAGTCAGTTGCCCCAGACCATGCGCCTGCGTAGTTTTTCATTTTACATCGTCGCCAGTACGAAGCAATAAGACGGGATGTCGCCCGATGAGATAATCGCCAGGCTGAACGACAGCGTCGCCTTCAACAGGAAGGCCGGCACCGAGATCACCGAAATCGAGCCGGGGGTCGTGCGCGGTCGCCTCAAGGATCTGAACGACAAAACCAATCACAACGGCGATATCGCCGCGGGCGGAATCTTTACGCTGGGAGAGCTGATGCCGGGGGCCCTGCTTTCGGCGGAGCTGGCCGACCTGGATATCTTTCTCGTCGTGCGAAGAGTCGAAATCGATTTCACGGGCGCGGGTCGGGGCGAACTGCGCGCGGAGTGTCGCCTGGATGAAACGGCGCGCGAACAACTGGACGACTGTCGCGCCGGAGGGTAACGGAAATTCGAAAGTAC
>CAZGYS010000642.1:0-3935 GCA_964530305.1 uncultured Leptospiraceae bacterium | reverse complement strand
GTCTGATCACGATGTATTGCTTCCTCTTTTCGGGACGCGAAAGGAGAAGCAGATAGGGCGATATTCGCCCAGGCGAAAGAGGAGTTAAACGTGAAGTAATATTAGCGCGACGGCCGGGAGTACCTTGCAACCGGGCGGCGGATCGCCGTCCATGCGTTCAGCTTATTCATGCGTCACCGGCCCACTCGTTACTTTGCCTGGCCTAACACTATATCCGCATTTCGGATTGAGTTCGTTGAACTAAATAGCGGATATAGTGTTGGCCAGGCTTGAGTTGAGTGATCCGGTCCCGAGATTGTACGAAGATGGCCCGGCCGTCGCGCTGAATTCTTGAAGAAAAAAAATAGGAGCCGCGGGCGAAAAAAAGCGCAAAAAACGCGCAACAAAATCAGGAAAAGAGACCTTGTAATGATATACGGCGGTGGCCGGGAGTACCTTGCAGCGGGGCGGTGGATCGCCGTCCATGCGTTCAGTTCAAGCATGCTTCACCGGCCCGCTCGTTACTTTGCGGGATCTAACCACTGGTGGCTATTTCGGTTCGAGTTCGTTGAACTAAATAAGCCACCAGTGGTTGATCCCGCTTGAGTTGAGCGATCCGGTCCCGGGATTGTACGAAGATTTCCCGGCCACCGCCATTATTTTCCCGCGTAAACCGAAAGCGGGTGTTCGACCGGAGAAACGATGTCGCAACCATCTACACGTCAGGAACTATACGATCGCATCAGGCAGTCTTCGCGGGATGAATACATCCTGGAGGAGATGATCCGTCTGGGCTTCTGGCCGGCCGGCGGAACCATGCCCAATGACCCGGCGGATGAAATTCGCAAGCGGGGAGAGCTGGAGAAGCAACTGCGTTCCCTGCGTTCGGAGCTTTCGCGGCTTCAAAATGAAAACGCCATTCGTAAGGAATTGCGCAAGCGTCGCATGGAGGAATCCCGCGCGCGCCAGAAAGAAACGAAGGAAAGGCGCCTGCGTGAAAAGGCGGAGCGCGCCGCCAAATGGCAGGAACGCAAAAAGCGAGAGATTCTCTATCTGGGACGGGATGTTTCCGCCGGGCTGGGTCTGGACGACGGCAATGCCAATCGCCTGGGAAATCTACCGCGCCTGAATACCGTCCAGGACCTGGCCGAGGCCCTGGGAACCGACGTGGGCGAAATTCGTTTCCTGGCGTTTTCGCGGCGAACGTCCGCCGTCAATCACTATGTGCGCTTTACGCTGCCCAAAAAGACGGGCGGAGAGCGATTGATCAGCGCGCCCATGCCGCGCCTGAAGCGCGCGCAAAAATGGATCCTGGATAATATACTCACGCCTTGCGAACCCACGGACGCCGCCCACGGTTTTCGCGCGGGACGCTCCATCGTCACCAATGCAGCGCCCCATGTGGGCGCGCCGCTGATCGTGAACGTTGACCTGAAGGATTTCTTCCCGACGATTTCCTACAAGCGCATCAAGGGCTTGTTTCGCTCGCTGGGTTACGGCGAGCGCATCGCCACGGTGCTCGGCCTTTTGTGTTCGGAGCCGGAAATTCAGATGCTGGAAGTGGAAGGACGGCGATGGTACGTGGCCGCGGGAGAAAGGCACCTGCCCCAGGGCGCGCCCACGAGCCCGGCCATAACGAATTTGATCTGTCGTCGCCTGGATCGACGCATGCTCGGCGCCTGCAAGAAACTCGGCTTTACGTTTACACGCTACGCCGACGATCTCACCTTCTCTTCGCCGAAGGGCGATGCTCCGGCGGGCGAACTGCTGGGCCGGGTGCGGCACATCGTCGAGACCGAGGGTTTCGAGATTCACCATAAAAAGACGCGCATCCTGCGCAAGGGGCGTCGCCTGGAAGTGACCGGGCTGGTGGTGAATGAGAAGCCCGCCGTACCTCGTGCTACCCTGCGCAAGTTTCGTGCTTTGCTCTTTCAAGTCGAAAAAGACGGGCCCGCCGGCAAGCGCTGGGGCGCCTCCCCCAACCTGTTCGCCTCCATGGCGGGTTTCGCCAATTTCGTGAATATGGTGAATCCCGAGAAGGGCAGGGGCCTGCGGGAAAAAGTCGAGCAGCTACGCGCGAAATACAGCCAGTAAGGCCTGCTTGCTCCATTATTGACGGCCATTCCATCCCAACACCTCCCCTGAAAAGTACTTGACCCTATCAGCATATCAAGATATCTTGATATTTCGATGGGTTTTGAAGCCCGCCCCGCTGAATCCACCGGATTCCCCGGGCGATTGCATTCATCATGGAAATCCCGGCAATTCAAGCATTGAAGGCCCTGGCGGATGAGACCAGACTCCGCATCCTGCGCGTCCTGGCCCGCGAGCCGCTGAATGTGAACGAGCTCCTCCAGGTCCTGGGCATGGGCCAGAGCCGGGTTTCCCGCCACTTGAAAATCATGTCGGATGCCGGGATTCTCGAGGGTCAGCGCGCCGGCTCCCGGGTTTACTACGGCTTGAATTCGCGCATGCATGAATCCTCCGTTTTATCCGGCTTGCTGGATGCCCTGCGGCTGGGCGTTTTCACGGGCGATTCCTCCCATCTGCCCATGGAGTGCGCCGAGGATGAGCGCAGCTTGAATACGGTCCTGGAAGGACGAAAGCAGGACAGCCTGAATCACTTCCAGAAATACGGAGCCGACCAGGAACAACTGCAGCAGGGCCTGGTGGACGGTCGCTATTATAGAAACAAGATCCTGGATCTCTTGCCGGACAATTCCGGCACCACGGCCGACCTGGGTTGCGGCACGGGTGAGCTGGCCGAGCTCTTGCGCGGCCGAGCCCACAAGCTGGTGGGCGTGGATCAGAGCCGCAACATGCTCGAACGCGCGCAGTTGGTTTGCCCCGAGGGCGATTTTCGCATCGGCGCCCTGGACCACCTGCCTCTGGGAGACGGCGAAGCCGATACGGTCATCGCCTCAATGGTTCTACATCATTTACCCGAGCCCATGACGGCTCTGCGAGAGATTCATCGCGTTTTGCGTCCTGGGGGCGCGGTGGTCATCGCTGATTTGAATCGCCATGAAGAAGAGATCATGCGGACGCGCTTCGCCGATTTCTGGCTGGGTTTTCGTCCGCGCCGCATTCGCGATTATCTGCGGGACGTCGGTTTCGAGGCCGACCTGGAAGAGTCCGGGAAGGGCGAAGGGACCCTGGAATGTTTGTTCTTTCGCGCGGTGAAAATCGCCCCGGGAACGGGAAGCGAAATCGCCTCGGCCAGAAGCGAAAAAGACGCGGCCCTGGCCGGCAATTAAAGGCCGCATGAAATAAGCACTAATTTATTTTTATTGATTAGCAAGGAATAGAAAGGAGAAAGATAATGATTACAGCTGAAAAGGCCAGCCTGCCTTATAAAGTTAAAGACATCGACCTGGCTCGTTGGGGCCGTGAGGAAATCATCCTCGCCGAACAAGAAATGCCGGGCCTGATGGCTCTTCGCAAGGAATACGGCGAATCCAAGCCGCTGAAAGGCGCGCGCATCGCGGGTTCCCTGCACATGACCATTCAAACCGCGGTTCTCATCGAGACCCTGGAAGAACTGGGCGCGGACGTGCGCTGGAGTTCCTGCAACATCTTCAGTACTCAGGATCACGCCGCGGCCGCGATTGCCGAGAAAGGCCAGACCCCCGTTTTCGCCTGGAAGGGCATGACCGAGGAAGAGTACTGGTGGTGCGTCGAGCAGACCCTGCACTTCGGCGACAAAGGTCCCAACATGATTCTGGACGACGGCGGCGATTTGACCGTTTACGTGCACGAAAAACACCCTGAAATGCTGGCTGAAATCGGCGGTATTTCCGAGGAAACCACCACCGGTGTTCACAACCTGCTCAAGATGATGGAAGAGGGCAAACTGAAAGTTCCGGCCATCAACGTGAACGACTCCGTTACCAAGAGTAAATTCGACAACCTCTACGGTTGCCGCGAGTCCCTGGCGGACGGCATCAAGCGCGCCA
>CAZGYS010000641.1:0-3941 GCA_964530305.1 uncultured Leptospiraceae bacterium | reverse complement strand
AGAGCGGCGTTTTCAGGAACACAAGAGCGGAACGGGGAAGGGGGCCAGGTATTTTCACATGACCTCGCCCCGGCGCATCGTATTCCGGGAAAAGCACGCCAATCGCTCGGAAGCTTCCCGGCGTGAGCGCGAGATCAAAAAGATGACCCGCGCCATGAAGCAGGAATTGATTCGGGCAAATCGCAAAAAGAGGAGGAGCGCGACTTGACATCGCGCCGCTGATACATGTTAACTTTACGGAAATTTTCTTTTTATACCGGCCTGCTGTTTTCCATGATTCTGTTCGTCGGAGCCTGCAAGAGCTCGGGCGGTTCCACCGGTGGTGGTGGTACCGGAGGCGGAGGCAAGGATCCGGGCGGTGATCCCGCGAAGGAACTGCCGAAGTCCAACACGGTCACGGACCAGAAATTCGTAGCGGATCAGCCGGAGTTTCCCGCGGCCGACGACGACGAGTTCTTTCAAGAGCCGGCAAAACGAGGCGAGGTCTTTCGCGTCCTGATCACCGAGGGCAATCTCTCCGTGCGCCAGGTATCGGGCCAAAAATACATTCGCCGGAAACAGGATCCCGCGGGCGATAAATTCCAGGCGGAATTGTATCGCAAGTACAGCGAGCGCATCAACTTCAAGGATTTCGTCCACACGGGAGAGCTCTCCGTGCGCCTGAATCCCCACAATGGCGGCATTGAACACCTGCGCTTCGTGCCCGGCAAAACGCCGCGCTCCATTCAGGCTACCATCTACTTTCAAAAGGATCTGGAGCGCTTCGCGTTTTCCTTCCCGCGCAATTCCGTTTCCCTTCGAGAATTCAAGGTTCGCTTCGAATGGCGCATCAAGAAAAAAGAAGGCCTCTCCAAGGAGGAATTGCGTAAGAAAGCCATCGAGTATTTGAGGTCCCAGGTCAAACCCTGATGCCCCTGTTGATCGTTCCCTGGGCCCTGGAAACCATATTCATGGTGCTGGGGGTCATTTCCCTGGCGGGTCTGGGCGCGATCGTCTATCTGCTGGTGGTCAAACCGGTCTTGCTGGCGCGATTGGACATCAACGCGCCCCCGCCCGAGGAAGGTTTTACCCACGAAATTCTAATTGAGGCTCCCCAGCGTTCCCGGGTGGTCGGTATCGGCCAGTTGGATTCCGATATTAAAACCAGGCTCAATGGGATCAAGGAGGACCATCTGGTTCTACGGTTCGAGAAGGATCGTGAGCTGGAAGACTATGAAATATCCCTGTCGGCCGGGGGAACCGTCTTTTATCTCCCGCCCCACGCGAAAAAGCTTGAGCTGTTGAAGGGAACCGAAACTTTTGATAGTCGGGAACTGATTGGTCATCCCTCGCGCATGCGGGTGGCGGCCAGCGTGAAGGATAATCGCGCGCTCCAGTATATCGAGTTCGAGCTGTCCACGAGCTACATCATTAATCAGTTCGGGGAAGAGAAAATGAAGTTTCTTTTGAAGCTTACGCGCATTTATCCCAGTCTCGACACCGAAAGTAGAAGTAATAAGGGCATTTACATGTTCGGCAGGTTGCAGGTGGAGCAGGATTCCGAAGAGGGATCTTGAAGAGTATGAACAGTGTAATGGAAGACAAGGCCGTATTCCAGACCAAACTCAAATGTATTGAGTGCGGCGCGGAGTACTCAATGGACGAGGTGATCTATCGCTGCTCGAAGTGCGATGGGTTGCTGGAGGTTCGTCACGACGCGGAACGACTGGGTTCGGTGGGCGCGGACTACTGGAAGCAATTATTCACGGAGCGCTTTCGCTCCCCCGAGCACCCTTACTCTTCCGGCGTATGGGGTAAGAAGGAATGGGTGCTGCCGGAAATCGCCCTCGAACATGTCGTTAGTCTGGGAGAAGGCGCCACGCCCATGGCGCCCCTGCCGGGTCTGAGCCGCGCGCTGGGCGTAGCCGACGTTCGAGTGAAACAATGCGGCGTATCGCACACGGGGTCCTTCAAGGATCTGGGCATGACCGTGCTGGTCAGTCACGTCGTGAACTTGATTTCCAAAGGCGTGGACATTCGCGCCGTGGCGTGCGCGTCCACGGGGGATACCAGCGCCGCGCTCGCCGCCTATGCCGCCGCGGCCGGCATTCCCACGGTAGTGTTTTTGCCGGCCGGAAAAATCTCCACGGCTCAACTCGTGCAGCCCCTGGCCAACGGCGCCCACGTGCTTTCGTTGGATACGGACTTCGACGGTTGCATGCAGGTCGTGCGGGAAGTGACGAAAGACAAGAGCATTTATCTCGCCAATTCCATGAACCCCCTGCGCATCGAGGGGCAGAAAACCATCTCGGTGGAAATCGTACAGCAACTGGGCTGGGAAGTTCCGGACTGGGTGATCATTCCCGGCGGCAACCTGGGCAATGTGAGCGCGCTGGGAGCCGGCTTCAAGTTGTTGAAGGACACGGGCATCATTGACCGCATGCCGCGCATTTGCCTGGCGCAGGCGGCGCGAGCCAATCCCCTCTATCGCTCTTTTAAGAAAAACTTCGAGGAATTCGAGGCCGTTCGGGCGGATAAGACCCTGGCGTCGGCCATTCAAATCGGCAATCCCGTTTCCTATCCTCGCGCCGTACGAACCCTGAAGGAATTCGAGGGTGTCGTCGAGCAGGCGGACGAGCAGGAACTGGCGGATGCCTCGGCTTTCGCGGACAGGCACGGTCTGTTCAACTGTCCGCACACCGGCGTGGCCCTGGCGGCCCTGAACAAGCTCATCGCCTCGGGCGATGTGGGCGCGTCGGATCGGGTGGTGGTGGTTTCCACGGCCCATGGACTCAAGTTCTCCGAGTTCAAAACCGGATATCATGAAGATAGTTTGAACGACGTCCAGGCAAAGTATCGCAATGAATTCATCGCCCTGCCCGCGGACACGGACAAGATTCAAGACGCGCTGGCGGAAAGGCTGGCGCGCTGATTCGGAACTAAACCAGGATGGGTTTCAAGGACACAATTGAAGAGGCGCTGCGCGATTTTCGCCCGGTTACCCTGCGTTCGTTTCTCCTGCGAGAGCGAGGCGAAGCCAAACTTCATTACATCCTGTATGAAATCCTGAAACGCTACGGCAATACGGAACTCATGGGACCCGTGCACGCCGCCACGCGGGAACTGGTGCAGAACGCGTCCAAAGCCAGCCTGAAGCGTATTCTTTTCGACGAGCAGGGATTGCACCCCAGGAGCGAGGAAGACTATCAGAAGGGCATGACCAACTTCCGCAAGTATCTGGTGGAGAGTCAGTTGAATCTGTATCGCGCTCGTATCGTGGACAGCGGTCTTTTTTTCGCCATTACCTTCAAGTTCAGTGAGCGGGCCCTGAACGTCATGGTGCGCAATTTGTTTACGCTCTTTCCCGCCGAGGAAATTCGCATTCGCGATAAATTCGTGCGCGCCAAGACGCTGGACAATCTCTATGATTTCTACATGCAGCACGGCGACGTAACCGAAGGCGCCGGCATGGGCATCGCCATGGTGGAAATCCTGCTTTCGCAGGCGGGCATCGACCGACATAATTTTACGATCTTTACCGACCACCATCGCGGCCAGACCGTCGCGCGAATCGTGCTGCCGTTTCAGGACGATTTCGTCGTGCCCCGCAAGCAATTCGAAAACGAGATGGAACGCTCCGGAGACTCCGCCGAAGTCCTCCGAGAAAAAGTCCGCCGCGGCGAATTCAAACTAGAGTACCTGTAATTCCAGGGGAGCCGCTGCCCGTCCCCGCTTGCAATATAGTTTCAGTGAAACAGGAAAGGCGTCGGCAATCCCCGAAGGAGACTCGGGTCGTCGACGCAGGGGATTGCCGGCGCCTACGGGATTACTCACGCCTAATGACTAACCGTCTTCGAGAATACGTTCATGATCACGACGCCGGCGATGATCAACGCCATGCCGACCATGGCGGGTAGGTCCGGTACCTGCTTGAAGACGATGGCCGAAACAATCGCCACGAG
>CAZGYS010000640.1:0-3948 GCA_964530305.1 uncultured Leptospiraceae bacterium | reverse complement strand
TGGAGACCATGGGTTTCGAGGAGCGCATCAACGAACAGCTCCGCGAAATCATCCATGAACCCAATGGTATCTTCCTTGTGACCGGGCCCACCGGTTCGGGTAAGTCCACGACCCTGTACGCGTTTCTTACGGAACTCAACGACGAACATCGTAATATTCTGACCGCCGAGGATCCGGTGGAATACGAACTGCAGGGCATCGGCCAGTTACAGATGCAGGAAAAAATCGGCCTGACCTTCGCCAATGCCCTGCGTGCCTTTCTACGCCAGGACCCGGACGTCATCATGGTGGGGGAGATTCGCGACCAGGAGACGGGGCGCATCGCCATTCAGGCGGCGCTCACCGGTCACATGGTACTATCGACCCTGCACACCAATGACGCGGCATCGGCGGTAACGCGGATGACGGATATGGACATCGAGCCTTATCTCATCACCAGTACCGTGCGAGGAATTCTCGCCCAGCGCCTGGTGCGTCGCATTTGCGAAAAGTGCAAGACGCCCTACAAACCCTCCGCCAAGGAACTGGCCGACTTCGGCATGAAGCCCTCCGATCTCAAAGGCGGCAAACTGTATCGCGGCGCCGGTTGCGATCATTGCGTAGGCACCGGCTATCGCGGTCGCGCGGGGATTTTCGAATTCATGAAATTGGACGAACCCCTGCAAAAGGACGTCCTGGCCGGAAAGGACTCCGAACACATCAAGGCGCATGCCGTCGAACGCGGCATGGTCACCCTCCTTGAATATGGAAGAGGCGTCGTCGCACAGGGTATTACCACGATCGAGGAAATTCTAAGGGTCACCTGATCATGCCGATTTATAGATACGTCGCGTTCAACAAAAAGGGTAAGGAAGACAAGGGCATCGTGGATGCCGCGAATCCCGCCCAGGCCCGCAAAGTCCTCAAAGTTAAGGGCCTCTATGTAAAGAACCTGTCCGAGGACACCGAGAAGAAGGACCGCGAACTTTTTCCCTTTCTTTCCAAGATGCTGTATCGCGTTCCCCGCGCCGACGTGGGTCTGTTCGCGCGCCAGCTGGGGACGCTCTTGAACGCGGGTTTGCCCCTGGACCGTTCGCTGGCGAACATCATCGAGCAAACCGAGAACGAATACCTCAAAAAGGCGATGATTGAGATCCGTTCCAATATCGTCGAAGGCGAGAAGCTCTCCGACACCCTGAAGAAGCATCCCGCCATCTTTCCCCAGATCTACCAGAACCTCATCGCCGTAGGCGAACGCACGGGCGCCTATGAAAAGAGTCTGTTGCGATTGGCGGATCTCGAGGATAAGAACCAGAAGCTCAAAAACAAAGTCACCACGGCGCTCTTTTATCCCATCATTATGCTTATCTTGCTGGGCGGCATTTTGCTGTTCCTGCTGGCCGTGGTTTTCCCCCAGATCAAAACGCTCTTCGTCCAGATGGACGCCCAGTTGCCCCTGATTACCCGGCTCGTCATCGGGGTTTCGGATCTGCTGACATCGTTCTGGATGTTCGTCATTGTCCCCGGCGTGGGGGCCATGGGGTACTTTTTCCAACGCTGGAAGAGTTCCCCGGAAGGTCGCCGGGCCTATGAGACCTTTATGTTGAAACTGCCGGTGGTGGGCGCGCTCACCCGCAAGGTCGTGCTGGCGCGATTTTCCCGGAATCTGGGCGTAATGCTGGAGAATCGGGTGCCCCTCATTGCCGCCCTGCAGGTCGTCTCGAAAGTGGTGGAGCATTCCATCTTTGAAGAAGAAATTCTGGCGGCCATCGAGAAGATCAAGGAAGGCAGCAAGATCACCGACGGATTTCGGGATTCCACCATCGTTAGTCAAATGATGATGGGTATGCTTTCCGCCGGGGAAGCTTCCGATGCCATCCCGGAAATGGTGAATAATATAGCCGACGTCCTGGACGACGACGTGGACGCGAGCGTGCAGAAGATGTCGACCCTGCTGGAACCGGCCATGATCGTAATTATGGGGGGCGCCATCGTGGTGATCATGGCGGCGATCATGTTGCCCATGTACGGCTTGACGCAACAATTGCAACAATGATATGGTGGTGGTCAGGGATAATTCCCGGCCCCGAACCGTATATACTGGATACGGAAGACGGATGAAAAACGGAGCTCGAAAGATGAGCCCGGGAAAACGAAAGGAGTTTGCGAAATGACGCGCAATCATAACGCCATGGGTATCAAGGAAAAAATCAAGGAAAAGCTACGCGAGATTCGCCGTGAAGTCGCCCGCGTACTCGCTCCGCCCGTTCAGGAACAGCCCGTTCCCGTACCGGTCGGAGTCCGCAAGGGTCTGACCCTGATCGAGCTCGCCATCGTTCTGCTCGTTCTGGGTATCATCATGGGCATCGTTTTCGCCAGTATCGGCAGCACGGCCGACGACGTACAGAAAGGCGCCGTCCGTCTCAAGGTAAACTCGGACGCCAACACGGTCAAAATTCTGGTAAGTCGCTACGAGCGCGAAGTAGGCAGCCTGGAAGACCGCACCTCCTTGAAGGTTATCTCGCAGCCCAATCCCGACGATCCCGACTCCCGACCCTTCGCTTCGCGTAAGCAAGTTCAGGATCCCTGGAAGAACTATTACTTCATCAAAAAGAACGAGCAAGGCTTCAACGACATCTGCTCCTACGGCAAGGACGGAGAAGAGGGCGGTGAAGGCCCCGATGCCGATTTCTGTATCACCGACGAAAGAAGCTGGCCCGCCTGGCTCCGCGAAAAAGGCCAGGGCGACGACGGGGACGACGTCTAAGCACGCATGAAGTCGAAACGGCATGACGAATGATCTGGACAGGGGTAGGGCACGACGCGGTACGCGCGCGGGCTTTTCCCTGTTCGAGCTGGTCATCGTCATTGCCATCATTGGTTTGATGACGGCCATCTTCGCCGGCATCATCAGCAGCAGTGGTTTGCTCAAGGGTTCCGAGGACGAAGGCACTTCGCTCAAAGCGGCCCTTGATTTCGCGCGTACAACGGCCATTACTTCCAATCAGATTGTCTACTTCGAATTCGATCTGGATAAGGAATCCTATACGGCGTATCGCAAGGAACGAGGTCAGGACGGTTCCATCAAGAATCGCACCTTCATCAAGAAGCGCACCCTATCCTCGTCCAACAGTCTCGTGGCCATCGCGGTAGGCGGCGGCGCGCGAGTCACCGAGGGTAAGCTTACCATTCACTTCATGCCCGAGGGCACCGCCGAGGAACTGGCCGTTTATCTGGGACCGACCTCGGAAATTCGAGCCACGGTTCTGTTCAGCCGCTACGGCGTGAATTCGGAAGTGAAAAAAGGCGAAGTCGAACGTAACCTCCGGGACGAGACCTGGAAGGAGGACCTGGAAAGAAGATGACCACCAGACGTTTATTCATCCGACTACGGCGTCGCTTTCGTCGCCCGACCTCCGTCTTCCAGCCCCGTTCCCGAAGGCAGTCCGCGCGCGCGAAGAAAGGCCTGACCTTGATCGACATGGCTTTCGCCGTGGGCGTCGCCGCCACCACCAGCGTGCTCGTCGTGGGTACCGTGGCCAATGCCCTGGAGCTGCAGGTAGAGTCGGAACGCCTGGCCGTAGCCACGGCCCTGGCCCAGACCTTTCTGGCCCAGGAGATTTCCAAACCCGGCCTCAGCACTTCCAACCGGAAGCAGAAATTCGGCAAGAATCGCGGCATTTACTCGGGTTATTCGGTGGAAGTAGATGTAAAAGAAAAGACCATCGACCTGGCCGAAGTCCAGCAAACGGGTACCTTGAAAGGGGTATCCGTCGACGACCAGCTTCCGCCCGGCACGCAAAACACGAACGCGTCCGGCGGCACTGCGGGAGCGGGGGGTTCTAAATCCGCCGGTAGTTCCGGCAGCCAGACCGGTGGTCGAGTGGATATCGTACATATCAAGATCATCGTGAAATACCCGCGCGGACGCGGACGAGTGGGAACCTATCGCGTGGAGACCTATCGTGG
>CAZGYS010000639.1:0-3967 GCA_964530305.1 uncultured Leptospiraceae bacterium | reverse complement strand
GCATGCGTTCATAAAGAGCGTTTCGCATGGTAAGCCAGAAAATCGCCCCCCGAGCGCTCCTTCAAGAATTAAATCCGGATGCGCTGAAAGACCGTAAAAGGCTGTGAAAATGAGGGCCGACCGAAAATAAGGTTCCCGGAATGGATGTGCTTGCGGCGCGCGATTTTGAATCCGCCATCGATGAGGTTTCGCGGGGTGGACGATATTTTTTTCTCGAAGAACAGCTGTACTATCTGCTCTGCGCGCGGCGAGCCTCACGGCTTCGAGATTTTGCGGCGGGCGTGACGAAGCGAAGGCCCGGACGGATTGACCGCGCTGAGTTCGAAAAGGCGTTTCGCGAATATGCAAGCCGAGCGTCCATTCCTTGTTTAATCGATACGAAGGCCGAGTTTGAAATTCGCTCGCGTGGGGAAGCGGATATTCGTGACTATGCCTTTGATTTTCTAATCGTCACGGAGAAAGAGGCCTTCGCGCGTCTTCTGCTGTTGAACGGGTTCCATTTTCACCATCGCGCGGCGGTGGTTTCCCGCGGCGGGTTTCCCCGCCCTCTGTTCGAGCATTTCGTGAATACCGCGCGCGAATTCCAGGACGTCTTGCCGGTTTGTCTGCACGACGCATCGCCGTCGGGGCTGTCCTTGCCGGATTTCGCGCGGCGAGAGTGGGGATTCGGGGAGGAGCGACTCGTAATGGACGCGGGCCTACGGCCCCGTGATTTTCTGGAAAAAACGAGCCGCCTATTTACCAGCACGGTTGATCCCGCGCGGGACGCTTCCCCGCAAGGCGATTTCGCGTCCCACGATTTCGCGGGAGCGGAGTACCGCGGTCGCTTGACGGACCGGGAAAACGATTTTCTGGATCGAGGGTTGCGGTTGGAACTGGCCAACCTTGCGCCCCACGCCTTGATGACCATGCTGGGACGTTATCTTCGTCGACGTAAACGGGAGCGTTCCGTGTTCTTCGCGGACTGAGGCGATTGGATTGATGTACGGAATATTCACCATGGAGCAGGGCGGTTCGTCCAGGACGGAAGTCGATACGCTTCGCGCGGTCGGGCAATCCCAGGGCGCCGGCGAACCCTGCCGCTTTGAGGAGCGGGGACTTGATATGGGCGGCCCGTCCGCGGGAGTCTTCGAAGCGGACGGGTTTCGCGATGGTCGCAGGGAACGGCGCATTGCCCTGGCATTTGATGGTTTCTTGCTGGAGCCGGAGCAGGGCATGGGACTCCGGAATATCGCCGATTTGTACGCCCTGCATGGCGCCGATTTCGTTCGGCGTTTGAACGGGGCCTTTGTCTTTGCTCTGTATGATTTCGAGCAAGGTAGCTTGATGCTGGCCCGGGATAGCCTGGGAGAGAAAAGCCTCTACTATGCTTGCCGGGGCGGGCACATCGCCTTTGCGTCCGAAAGCAGCGCCTTGCCGGACATAGGTTTCGGAGAGCGGGTCTGCGATGAATCGTCGCTTCGCAAATACCTCACGTTCGGTTTCGTTCCCGACGAATATACCATGCTGCGGGGCGTGCGCAAACTGCTCCCGGGGGAATACATCATCGCGAGCGCGAAAGGGACCCATCGCGAACGCTACTGGCGCCCCCGTGAGCATGAGTCCGCCGTCGGCGCCGATGATTCCGAAGACGTTTTCGAGAGTCAAAGGCGGGAAGCCCGGGACATTCTCGAAGCGGCTGTTGACTCCAGATTGGCGCTCTTTCCGGAGTGCGGCATTTTTCTTTCGGGCGGTTTGGATTCAAGCCTCGTGGCCGCCCTGGTTGCGCGACGCAGGCCGGCTCCACCTACGTTTTCCATTCATTTCGGTTCGGAATACGCGGGTGAATCCTACTATTCGGATCTGGTGGCGCGGCATTGTTCCACGGAGCATCGGGTGCTTGAAATCAAGCCCGCCGCTTTCGTTGAGGACTTACCGGAAATCATCGCGCGCCTGGACGAACCCATCGGGGATGCCATCACCGTGCCCAATTATCTGCTGGCGCGCATGGCGTCCGAGCATGTCGGCGCCGTTTTCAACGGGGAGGGCGGCGATCCCCTGTTCGGCGGGCCCAAGAACATTCCCTTGATGCTCGCGGCTCTTTTCGAGTCCGACGGCGAAATCGCCTATCTGAAGTCTTACAGGAAAATGTACTCCGATCTTCCTGAACTCATGTCCGGCGGTTTGAGTGGGGAGCAGGATGAGGAGCTTCGCGCCATCGCCCGCCCTTTTCTGGATGATGAGCAAACGAAATCCTATCTGAACAAGTTGATGGGCTTGAACACCGTGCTCAAGGGCGGCTGTAATATTCTGGTGAAGGTGGCTCGAACGTATTCGCGCAATGGACTTACGCCGCTTTCGCCTCTGTTTGATCGCCGCCTGGTGGATTTCGCTTTTCGCGTGCCGCCCGCCTGGAAATTGCGGGGGCGCGTGGAAAAGTACATTCTCAAGCACGCGGTTCAGGACCTTCTGCCCGACGAAGTCGTGTGGCGCGAAAAGTCCGGCATGATGGTGCCGGTGCATCACTGGTTTCGTCGTGAACTACGACCTTTCGCGCGTTCCGTGCTCGCTCCGGCGGAATTGAATCGCCATGGCTTTTTTGACGGCGGCTTCGTGGAGAAAATTCTCAACTATGATTTGCCGGATCAAGTCCTGCCCGGCTACGGCGCCAAACTCTGGATGCTGTTGTCCTTCCAGCTCTGGTATCGCGCGGTCATCGACCGGGCGTGAGCCGGAGCAAACTCGCGGGTATTTTCAGCTCACGCGAAATCCGTGCGATGGGTTCCGTGAAACATGGGGTGGCTGAATTCGGAGGGCACGGAACTAAAGACATGCAGGGGCAACACGGTCAAGCCCTGCTCTCCGGTTTCAAAATGATGGGGGCTGAACTTCTCCAGAATGACCGTCTTGCCCGGATGCAGCTCCTCCCGAGCGTGGCGCGCGTCCATGCCCACGACGCTGACCCCTTCCCCCTTCAGGACGTGGACGACCCGCACGGTGGAATGCACATGGTGTACCTGTTCCGAGGAGTGGGGCGGAATGTTCAGAATCTGGAGCGTCGGATCTCCGGGCCTTTCGGGCGCGAAGACCTGCTTCGTGGAGCAGCCGTTCACGTAGGGTAGGTTCGTGCGGGTGAGGATTTCCGACGATTTGTTCTCGGGCATGTAGCCCCGAACCACCACCGCCCAGCGGGTGCTCTCCACCTTCAGCGGGCCCCGGCGCAAATGGGCGGAGCTGAGGTCGTCGGAGACATAGTACACGCAATCCCCCCGTTCCACGGAGATCGTATGAGTTCCGACAAACGCCTGGTAGAAATAGAGATCATCCGGATGAGCTTCCTGAACGGCTTGCGCCCCGGGTTGATAGTAGCGGACTCCGAAAAGGTCCTGCAGGGAAGTCTCGGCGGAATTCATGGGGCAGGTATATTCCCGCGTCGGCCCTCTGTCGAGCACGAGCCGGCGGGTTCGGAGGGTGCCCCGGAAAAAAAATTTTAAGGGAAAATGGCGGTCAGTGGGATATCCCCGGGCGCGGGAGCAGGGCCTCGGAGCGGATATGCCCTCAAAAGCCCGATTCAAGCGCATATATCAATAAATAATACACCTGTCAAAAATTGATAGTTTATGTGCTCCAATCAGGTATCAATACGAGCTTCGATAGGTAGTTTTTCTTATTGACAATTTGGGGCAATGTCAGTTATTATTCTCACCGACACTGGGAGCGAGTTCAGGTCGAATTATCACTGATAGTTCGAAACGAGGTTCGATTCCAATGTCTCCAAGTTGGTCAATTATTATGTCGACCAGGCCCTTCAAATGTTTGCCCCGTTTCTTTTGAAGCGGGGCTTTTTTGATCCCTTCCCTTTTCCGCTCTCTTTGATTTTTCAGGGGAATCTCGGTTCGGCGGATCGCGAATCTTCGCGCTGATTTTTTCTGGTTGCCCCGCGGCCGGATGCCCCGGATACGTTCCGCATCGGAACGGTTGAAATGAG
>CAZGYS010000638.1:0-3991 GCA_964530305.1 uncultured Leptospiraceae bacterium | reverse complement strand
GGTCTACATGGGCAGCGCCGACTGGATGCCCCGTAACCTGCGGCGACGGGTGGAGGTAATCGTTCCGGTGCAGGACAAAGACATCTCCCGTCGGTTGATCAATGATATTCTTGATTACAAGCTGCGTGATAATGTGGACGCCCGCATCGCCGGAAAGGCCTTCAATCCCCCCAATCGGGAACAACTCGAAGAGGACGAAGGCGATTTTTTCTGCTCTCAGAAAGAGTTCATGCGGGCCGCCCGGGAAGGGTAAATTAACAACGATGAGCCTTGGCCGCGGAACTCACGGAAAGACACGGAAGGGGTCGGAGTTCGGTTATTGGTAGGTTTTCGGTTTACTCACGCGCATAAAGTTCCCGGTGCGGTTCACCTGAAACCCGGCAAAAATTGAGCTCACACATCAAGAAGCAAGCAACACCCCATCGCCTCAAATCCTTCCGTGGCTTCCGTGCATTCAGTGGCGTAGTTTCAGCGATTTCCCACCGGCGTTCCCGCAGTTCACCCGGAATCCGGTTTTTAGGCTTTACTGGAAAATCGGGATGTGAAAAATCCGCTGTATGGCATTCAAACCCGTTAAGAAGACCACCTTCCTGGAAGCAGTGGCGGCATGCATTCAGCATGAGAAAGAACTTTTCGATTTCTACGCGCGGCACGCGGAGTCCATGACCGAGGGTTCGGTAAAGGATCTCTTTTTTCAACTGGCCGAGGACGTGGACGAACATCTCCAGCTCATCGGAGACATCTACTCCCAGGTCAATGAGGGCGAGACGCTGCCCAACCTGAAGATGGCGTCGGAAGTGCACAAGTTTCATACTACGTCCCTGAATATTCTGATGCGTCGCCTGGATCGCAATAAGAACAAGGACGCCGGCAAGAATGAATTGGAAGCCGTGAATCTGGCTCGTCAGGAGCATGAGGATACCCACCAGTTCTATCAGCGCATGGCCGAAAAATTCGAAGATCCCAACGTGAAGTATCTCTTTCAGAGGCTGGCCAATTTCCAGGAGGAGAATCGCATCCTGCTGGAATCCTATGCCACCTACCTGACCCAGGGCACGTCCTACAGTCAGCCCGCGGCCTACTGGGAAGAAGAAACGGGTTAAGTAAGTTTCGTAGTTTATGGTTCAAATATCACCTTTTCGCGCAATTCGACCCCGGGCGGACAAAGCCGCCGATATCATCAGCGTTCCCTATGACGTTGTGAACACGGAGGAAGCCCGGGCTCTGGCGGAGAATCGCCCCCAGTCCTTTCTACGGGTAGTTCGCTCCGAAATTGAATTTCCTCCCGGCACGAATCCCTACGGAGAGGAAATCTATGACCGGGCCCGGGACAACCTGGAGAAGCTCATCAGCTCCGGAGCAATGGAGCAAGAGGGAGAAGCGTGCCTGTACGTCTATCGCCTGAACATGGGTGAGCATCAGCAAACGGGTCTCGTGGCTCGAGCTCACGCGGCCGACTACGCCGCCGACAAGATCAAAAAGCACGAGTTCACGCGCCAGGAGAAGGAGCAGGACCGAACGAAGCACGTCGATCACCTGGGCGCCAATACGGGGCCGGTTTTTCTGATGTATCGTTCGGGGCGCGTGCCGGAGATTACGCCGCTGCTGGATAAAATTGCCGACCAGGGAACGCCCATCTACGACATTACGCGAGACGATAAGGTGCGCCACCGCGTGTATCGCATCAGTCCGGGGGACCAGCTCGATCAACTGGTGGAATATTTCGGGCGATTGGACGCGCTCTACATCGCCGACGGCCACCATCGTGCCGCTTCCGCCGCCAATGTTTGCAATCTGCGCAAGGACCGCGCCGGATCCGCCACGGGGGATGAACCCTTTAACTGGTTTTTGACCGTGGCTTTCCCGGACGAACAACTCGACATTCTAGCTTACAATCGCGCCGTTCAAGATCTCAACGGCCTCACGAAGGATCAGCTCATGGAGAAGCTGGGCGCGAAGTTTCGCATCACGTCCGGAAAGACCGAGCTCAAACCGCGTACGTTCAATATGTTCGTGGCGGGGGAATGGCATCACCTGGTAGCGGATGAATCGCTCTACAAAGACGCCGATGAAGTGGATTCCCTGGACGTAAGCATTCTTCAGAACCATGTCCTGGCGCCGCTGCTGGGCATTGATGATCCGCGGACTTCTTCGCGTATTAAGTTCGTGGGTGGAATCCGGGGAGACCAGGAGCTGGAGCGATTGGTGAACGGCCCCGAATTCGAGGTTGCGTTCTCGTTGTATGCCACCAGCCCCGAGGAACTCCTGCGCATCGCCGATGCCGGCCGCGTCATGCCGCCCAAGTCCACCTGGTTTGAACCCAAGCTCGCCTCCGGTTTCCTGGTGAATAAACTGGAAGACTGAACGCTATTCGCGCGTGGTCTTTGTGGGCCGCGGAAACCACGAAGGGCGCGAGGTATGGCCACCGGGATCACGGGGTTTTTGGGGAGGTCGGTCGTTTTTCGGGTGTTGGATAAATGGTGTGTCGGGTGCCTCTGAAGCCATCGCCCCGAAGCGAGAAACGCGAAGAGTCACGAAATCAGCACCCCATTAAACCCGGTGTTCCCCGTGGCTCCCCTCAAACCCGGCGCTAAACAAGCGCACACATCAAGAAGCAAGTCCACGCAATCGCCCCATTCCGTGCGGTCCGAGGCCCTATTTAGCGGCGGCGGCCAGTCGGTCGAGGAGAGCAAATTCCCGTTCCTGGAACGCGTCCACGAAAGGTTTCATGTCTTTAATATTGCGGGAAAGATTGTAACCGGCTTCCATGGTGGTCACCAGTTCGGAAGCGCCCACGAGAGAGGCGGCTACCTTGATGGGGGCCATCACCAGTTTGATCAGGGGGAGTTTTGAAAGGGAGAAAAAGAAGTTCAGGGAGTCCCCGACCATGGACATCTGCTGCTTGCGTTCCTCGAAGCGGCCGACGTACTGCACGGCATCATTGAGCTGCTCTATGGAGAGCTCGTAACTTTCCAGTTCTTCCGGAGACTTGCCCTTGAGGTCTCCCTCAAGTAGATGCTTGGCCGTGGCCAGATCCAGATCGTCGGTGAGCTTATTCAGCAGAATCAACTGATGAATATTCTCCGTCATCTCCGGGCCCGTCACGGATTTCAGCTTTTCATAGAGACTGTCCAGAGCGGCGTCTCTAGCTTCCTTGTTGGGCGGAGAGTATAGATGGTCCTGGAAAAAATCCGGAATGCGATCATAGCCCGGATATTTCTCAATGAAGTCGGCGTAGGTTTCAATGAGCCTTTTAATGGTGGCATTGACAACCAGCGACTTCGCCGCCTTTTCCTCATCTGTCACAATTTGTATCAGTCCCGGGAGGGGGGTTTTATGGCAAGATAAAATCCCCGTATTCCAGCATATGACAACTCGGGACACACGGCCTATTTACTTCGCCGGAATGATGAAGGACGGGTATTTTTCTTGCCGAAGTCTTCTGGTTAAACCGCGCAACTCGTTTTTTGAGCCGGCGCGACCCACCATCACGAAATAGTGACCGCGATGCCGTCGCACGCGGGCCCCGAAACCCTTTCTCTTGAGCGTCGAGGCGATGCGCGTCGCGCTTCTTTTCATGCGATACGCTCCCACCTGAACGGTGTAGGCGCGTTTGGAGGCGGTGTTGCGAAAGCTGCGCGATGTCTCTCCGCGCGTACGCAACAGGGCGGTGCGACGATCCGCGCTTTCTCGACGGCGACGCGTTTCGGCTTCACGCTTGCGTCGGGCGGCGATTCGTTGTTCTCGTTCGCGCTTGCGGCGAGCGGCTTCCTTGCGCGCGGCGATGCGTTTGCGATTTTCCACGCGGCGACGCTCGGCCTCTCGGCGGGCGATTTCCCGGCGCTTTTCAGCTCGGCGAGCCGCCTCTCGTTCACGACGTTTCTTGCGGGCGATTTCCGCGCTCTTGTCCCGGGGCTGAACCCGCTCGCGATTCTCGGACATACTGATGGAGCCGTTGATGTCGCGACCGTCGTTGAAGTCCCGGCGCATG
>CAZGYS010000637.1:0-3998 GCA_964530305.1 uncultured Leptospiraceae bacterium | reverse complement strand
CCCTGGGTTTCGGCATGGATCTCGTGCTGGATATCTACATGGACTATGTCCCGGGGAAAACCAATCCCACCTGGTTCGACTTGAATCCGGCCGCGCCCATGGAAGGCGGACGTCCCCTGTATGCAGTTAACGATATAGCGTTGCGCAAGGTGGGCTGGTTGCGGGCCGACTTCGCCGCGTCCGCCGGGGGCTTTCAATATAGCGGAAAGAAAGGCCAGGAACTTTTGGGGTGCGGGCCCGGAGGCGTGTTCAACGCGAACGTGCGCGCGTGTCGCGCTTTCGGCAAGAGCGTGGGCGTCGTGCATCAAGAACGCTTTCGCGTCGCTTTCGAATCGGGCTTGCGCGGCATGCGCTCCCTGACCCGGGAAGGCTCCGGAGCCTCGGCGAGCTTTCTGAATCTCATGAGCTGGAATTTATTTCAGCAAGGAGACGGCGTGGCCGACACGACGCTGGCCATCTCCGCGTGTCGAAAGGGCTTGAATATTCGTGAGCGCCGGGCCGTCCGAGACTGCAGGGTCTTTCCGGGGTTGAATCACATGGCCCTGGCGGGGGGCGGACCCGACGCCGTGCGTCATATCATCGCTCAGTTGCTGGACTGATATTTTCGCTCGGACTCCAGGGGCGGATTGCTCGCGCCGGTCGTGTTCGCGTCCGGGGCGTCCAGTTCGGCCAGCACTTGCTCGGTCGAGCGAATATCGCCGCCGCATACCGCGGCGGAGGAATAAAGCGAAGCGTGGTGAGACGTCTCGGTATAGTCGGCCTGGGCGTCTTCAATATGCACCACCTCGAAGCCGCGATCCGACGCGTCTCGCGCCGTGGTTTCCACGCACTGACTGGTGGCAAGGCCCGTCATATATAGTGTGGTGATTTGCTTTTCCCGCAGGGTCGCTTCCAGGTTTCCGCGTGTAAAAGCGCTGAACGTGGTTTTCACCACCATGAGTTCATCGCCTTGCGGCGCGATTTCATCGATCACGTTCGCCATGGGATCTCCGTCCAGGGGGTAAACGTCCGCGAAACCCGCCGCGCGACCGTGCTGATGACTCTCGCGAAAGAGGCGATGGAGATCGCTTCGGTCGGGATCCGTCCCGCAGAGTCTTAGGTAGATGACCGGCAGGCCGGCGGCGCGAAAGCCCTTCAGCAAGGCCTGGATGGCGGGGACGACCGTTTCGCGGGCGCGACGGGAGATGTACTCCATGCCGCCCGGGTGTCCGCTTTCACAGTAGCGAAAAAAATCCGATTCGGGACGCAGATAATAATTCTGCATGTCCGTCACGACAAGCGCGGAGGTGGCCGGGTTCATACCGCCGTGGTTTCTCGGCTGGTCCTGGTTTCGAAATACTCGTCGAACTTGGTCTGAGCTTCATCTCCAAAGAGAATGCGACAGGCTTCCATCAAACCGGGCGCGTTGCGAATCGTTTCCGTTCGTTCGATCAAGGCGATTTTCGAACGGCGACGGAGGAAGTCCTCGAGTTTCGTCACCATCTCGCTACGGGCCGCCGTGTGAATTTCGCAGCGCAGGTATTCCGTGCCCTCGATCAAAACCTCGGCCATGGTGGGATCCTCGCGGATGTCCTCGAGCAGGCCGATGGCGCGGTGACCGTATCTTCTCCATAGACGCGTGCTGATGGGTTCGGAAGCACCGGCTTCGGTCAGGTCGTCCAGTTTCATGAGCTCGGCTTGATGAAAGTATTCCTCTTTGATCTGCTGGGGCGGTTCGCCGTACCAGTGAAAGCCGTGGTGTTCCAACTCTACGTTCATATCGCGCACGGCGTCCACGATTTCATCGCCCACGTTCAGGCAGTCGGTGAGTTTACCGCCGAAGATGCTGATGTGCATGTTCTTCTTGTTGATTTCCACCGCGTGCTTGCGGGAAAGCGAAGTCCAATCGCCCTGATCCTTTTTACCGCTGTCGGGCTCCACCACCAGCGGGCGTACGCCGCAGCGCTCGGCGATGATGTCCGCCTCGGTCAGTGGTTTCTCCAGCTTGAAGCGCTTGTTGATATTATCGAGTATGAACTTGCGGTCCTCGGGAGTGACTTCCGGCGGCAGTTTCTCCACGCGATCATCCGTGGTTCCGATGCAGGATTTGTTGCCCATGGGAATGACGAAGAACAGACGACCGTCGTCCGCGAAAAACGCCATGACGCGGGTGTGATTGGTCAGGCGATTTACCAGCAGGTGAACGCCCTTGGAAAACAAATGGCGATGCTCGGTTTGCTCTTTTGAAATCGCGTTGTGTTCGTCCACGAAGGGACCGCCCGCGTTGAGGAGCACTTTGGATTTAATGGTGATCTCGCGGCCGTCCATGAGATCCCGGGCGCGGGTTACCCAGTAACCATCGGCAGTACGTTCGGAACCCAGGGACTCCACGTAGTTGGCGCAGATGCCGCCGTGATTCAAGGCTTCGCGAATGAACTTGAAAACGAAGCGCGCGTCATTGTCCACCAGGTAGGCGTCGGAATATTCCAGGCCCCCCGCGGCATTATCGATGTTGATCTCCGGCTCTTCGTTCTGGATGTCCTTGCGCGAAAGCAGACGCGGAGGTTTCGTAAAGAAGTTACCCATCAGCCAGTAGAGCAGGGTACCCATGAAAATCGTGAAACGGCTTCTACGGAAACCCTTTGCCAGGGTGGTGAAGAAGCGAATCTCCTTTACCATGGACGGATAGGATTTAATGAGATGATTGCGGGATACGCAGAGCTTACGAACCAGCGTGAACTCAAAGCTTTCCAGATACTTGATGCCGCCCCAGACCAGGTTGGACGAACTCTGACTGGTGAATCCGGCGAAGTCTCCCCGGTCGATGAGCGCAACCGAGGCGCCCTGGCTGGTTAGGGCCGACGCGGATACGGCTCCATTGATGCCGCCGCCGATGATTAGCACGTCATAGACTCGATGATCCAGTTTTTCAATATTGTTTTTTCTCAGTTTCATTTTAGGCCTGTGCTCATGTTCCGCGGCGGAAACACCGAGGAATCGCGGGTCCAGCCTGGCTTGCGGGGGCGGGTACGGCAAGCAAAACCGGGTGCCCGAAAACTTGCTTGTAATATACCCGGGACATGTAAAAAATAAGGCCATGCGCAAGGCCCTTCCACGAAAAACCGGCGTAGGTCGGAAAAATACCGGATTCCATGGGGCGTCGCTTCTCCGAATCAAGGTGCTCCTCATGGCGGTCGGCCTTGGCTTGACGGCAAGCGCGTCGTTGCAAGCGGACCAGTACCATAATATCAACGGCTTTTTCGGTGAACGGGCGGCCGGCCTGGGCGGGGCGTTCGTCGCCGTGTCCGATGATCCGTCGGGCGCGTTTTACAATCCGGCCGGCCTGGCCTTCGCGGCGAACAATTACTTTTCCATCTCGGCCTCCACCTATCGCCTGACCACTAAATCCTACGTGGACGTCTTCGGACCCGGTCAGGGCTACACGCGAAAGTCCGAATCCTATCTGCCGAACTTCATCGGGGCCACGCGGGACTTCGGAAAATATAAATTCGGTTTTTCCATCGTCAATCCCACGACGGAGGCATTCGACCAGGCCGACCAGGTGTTCGGTCCCTATGGCCTGCCCGCCATTCAATCGTTTCAAAATGAGTTCACCGAGGACTCCACGAGCGTTATGGGCGGACCCAGCATGGCCTATTCCCTTTCGGACAAGATGTCCATCGGGGCCACGCTCTACTATTTTTTCGACTCCACGCGCATTACCACCAGCCAGTTGCTGACCGGTTTCAGCGGCGCGTATTCCCAGGTGACCGTGCACGACCGTCGTCGAACCCGAGGTCTGTTGCCCATCATCGGCGGCCAATACATGCCCACGGATAAGATTTCCCTGGGAGCCAGCCTGCGTCAGATTGTCGTGACGGGCGTCAATCGTCGTCAGTCCAGTACGAGCGCGGGTTCGTCCGCAAGCACCGCGCGGGACGTCAGCGTTTCCCTCAAGACCGACAACGGCTCGGGGAGCGGTTCGGGCGCCGGCTCGGGGAGCGGCTCCTCGCTGGCCA
>CAZGYS010000636.1:0-4005 GCA_964530305.1 uncultured Leptospiraceae bacterium | reverse complement strand
ATAAGAACAGAAAGTAAGACGCCACCGCCAGGTAGAATGCCAGCACCGTCAAAGTCTGAATGTTCTCGAGATAGAAGCGGCGCTGGATCAAGCGCGCCGGGCCGACGGAGGTGTGGTCCCGATAGATGCCGGCCACGTCGCGAAAGTATCCCTTCGAACGCACGAGGAGAATATTGATCTTGCCCGGGCGTAGAAGCGAAGGCGGTAAATCGTAAATGCGATGGCGATCGTAACCCTGGGGCAGGGGGCTGTCCCAGACGCCGGTGGAGGCGATGATGCTTCCGTTCAGGTAGACCCGGTCCCGGTCGCTGATCTGACCCAGGCGTATGGCCGCCGAGTAACGCGCATCCTTCGGCGCGAGGAAAGCCTTGCGATACCAAACTTCCTTACGACCGTCGTCCACCAGTTTAGCCGAGACCAGGTTTTGCGGAACCTTAACCTTTTGCCAACCGGAGGGCGCCTTATCCAGTCCGCCCGGCGCGTCCTCGGGCGGTAACCCGTCGCGCGAAGGAATGATTTCGTCGCCGCGAAACCACCAGGTGTGCCCGCCGTCCTTCGTATCCAGGGAAATAATTTCACC
The DNA here is from genome assembly GCA_964530305.1 of uncultured Leptospiraceae bacterium. GTDB lineage: Bacteria > Spirochaetota > Leptospiria > Leptospirales > Leptonemataceae > CAZGYS01. The sequence continues at coordinate 3,425 of CAZGYS010000636.1, read as the reverse complement.
GCGATGCAGTTTTTGAACCGGGGGCGAGGCGGAGGCCCCGGTAGCGGAAATTAAAAACACGAATAAAATCGAACAAGGACCGGTCAGGGCCCGGGTTAAGTCTCGAATCAAGAAATGCACGTAACACCTTCGACTATTTCAGGCGATTCCGCAACCCGAAAACGACATAAAATGTGATTTCTCTCCTCGGCGACGATACCAGGCTGGTCCCGGTATCGGCATCATGATCGAAGTTCGCGATTTGAAAAAATCCTTCCGCGTTCACAAGAAGGAGCCCGGATTACTGGGATCGGTACGCTCGCTTTTTTTCCGCAAATACCTGGAGAAGCAGGCCCTGCGCGGAGTTTCCCTTAAGGTCGAAGAGGGCGAGATCGTCGGGCTGGTGGGCGCGAATGGAGCGGGCAAGACCACCCTGGTCAAGGCCCTGGCCGGCATCATTCATCCCGACGCGGGCAGCGCCCGGGTGCTGGGGCACGACCCCTGGGAGCGCAAGGACGAGTTTCGAAGGCGAATCGCCTTGATCATGGGGCAGAAGGCCAGCCTCTGGTGGGATCTGCCGGCGGCGGATTGTTTTCTACTCCTGCGCGAAATCTACGAGATCCCCGTCGCGCGCTACAAGGAGAATCTGGACTTCCTGGCCGAAACCCTGGATGTAACCGATCAACTGGACATTCAGATTCGCCGCTTGAGCCTGGGCGAGCGCATGAAGATGGAACTCATCGCCGCGCTTCTGCACGAACCCCGCGTCGTATTCCTGGACGAACCCACCATCGGCCTGGACCTGAGCGCCCAGCGCGCCATTCGTAACTTTCTGCTCGAGTATCGCGTGCGTCGTCGCCCCGCCATGATTCTGACATCGCACTACATGGAAGATATCGAAAGGCTCTGCGAACGCATCGTTATTATTCGCGAGGGCTTGATCGTCTACGACGGCTCTCTCAAACGGCTCATGAACGATTTCGTTCGTCATAAAGTGATCAAGGCGCGCCTCAAGAACACGGACGTGATTCAAGCAAGCGCAATTCCGGAGGCCGTCGGCGTGCTCAAGGATAGTGAACCGGGTTATTTGCGGGTGCTGGCATCGCGCGCGAATACCGCGGACTCCGCGCGTTACATCCTGGACAAGCATGACGTCATCGACCTGACCATCGAGGAAGAAGAGATCGGCGCGGTCATCGAGGCCGTCATGGGCGGCGAGAACGACCAGGACGAAGCTCGTCGGGCGGACGAAGCATGAGTTCCGCGGAAGGCGAACGTCCCCGGAGACTGGTGCCGCGCTGGGTGCCCCGGGTGTTCACCATGGAATTGCGTCGGATGATGGCCTACCGCGCGGACTTCTGGCTTAACTTTCTGGCCAATATCGTCTTTCATCTGGCGGCCGCGTATTTTCTCTGGCGAGCCGTTTTCGATTCCCGGGGCGTCGAACGCATGGCCGGTTACTCCTTCGCGGGCTTGATGTTGTACTATCTCATGGTGCCGCTGGTGGATCGGATGGTCCGGGGCCCCGAGTTTTCCTCGAACATCGCCCGTGAAATTTACGACGGTAGCTTGAATCGCTATATCGTGTACCCGGTTTCTTTTTTCGGTTACAAATACACCGCCGGTTTGGCGCTCCTGCTGGCTAATCTGATTCAATTCCTGGCGGCGCTGGGATTCTTTTTACTGGTTTTCGGACTACCGGCGGACGTAACGCCCGGTTTACAAGGTTTCGCCATGGGACTGGCCATGATTCTACTGGCCGGCCTCATGTACTTTCTACTTTCGGCCTGCCTGGAGATGGTCGCCTTCTGGGCCGACAATGTCTGGAGTCTGCAGGTTTTATTGCGATTCGTGGTCTACCTGGCGGGCGGAGGCATGATTCCGCTGGCCTTCTTTCCTGAATGGGCCCGGGAGCTCATCGCCTATACGCCGTTTCCCTATCTGATGAGTTTTCCCATCCGCTGTTTTCTGGGAACGGCAACTCCGGCCGAATTCATGCGCGCGAGCATGGTGGTGGGGGGATGGATTCCCGTGTTTGCGCTGACCGCGCGATTGGTCTGGAAGCGGGGAGCCCTCCGATATACGGGCGTCGGCATCTGACAAGCATCCGCCGTCTATTGAGTTGATGATTGAAAACTTACGCTATAGCCGGCAGCTCTGACAAGTTCTAAAGAGTAAAGTTAAAGAGTAATGAAAGAGCAAAGAGAAGGCTGCGGACAGGGACTTCCGTCCGCGATGAAGCGTTATCAGGTGCCTTCGACGCCTTCGATGAGATAGAGAGAAACCTCGCTACCTTCCATCTTGGAAACAACGCGCTGGCACCGACCGCGGTTGAAAAGAGAACTAATGGTGTGATTCTTCCCGCTGACCGCCATGGGAATTGAGAAGTTGAATTTGATGTTGGAGTGACGCTGGGCCGCTCCGACGAATACGTTGAGCAATTCCCCGATGGTGTCCGTAACAAGCTTATCGTGGATGGCTACGTCCTTGCCGGTGGTCAGCTTGGTGACCTTGAGGGCCGCGGCCTCGTCCGCCGTCAGAAGCAGGACCGCGCGGGACTCACCGGAAAGACCGATGTTGGTGGAAACGTCCGCCAGGACTTCATTCCCCTCCATTTCTTCGTAGGGACCATGGACGAGTTCGACACCGACCATTTCTCGAAACGTACGAGACATTGCATTGACGAATGGAGAAAATACTAATCCCATTTAAGAAGCTCCTCTAGCGACCCATGCTCCAGGCCATGCCTCTTTTTTCAATGGATATTTCCTCGGCCCATCCGGGAAATTCGATTTTTCCAATGATTCGTATTACATGCAAGGGATACACATGCATTTTCCGCGATATGCATCCCTTCCGAGCAAGGTTGATAGTAAATATACCAATATTGATGGCGGTGCGTACGAGGACGCGCCGCATCATTCCAGTACTTTGAAATGAACTCGTCGATTCAGACGACGTCCCGATTCGGTCTTGTTCGAGGCGATGGGCGAAGACTCCCCGGCGGCCCTTACATCGATTCGATTGGAAGGGATGCCTCGTCGACCAAGCCATCCGGCCACCGCCCCGGCGCGGCGACGCGAGTAGCGCAGGTTCAGCTTCTTGCTTCCCAGATTGCACGTATGCCCGGTGATGCGGAGGCGCGATTTCGGGTTCGCCTTCATGTAACCTTGCACAAGCTGGAGCTTTCGCAGAGCAGAGGGCGAAAGGCCGCTGGAACCGCGGCGGAAAGCGGGGACGGCTTTTTCTACCTGCTCCCTGGTAACGCCCTTGCCGTCGACGTCGGTACTTCCTCCGTTCGGATTAGAGGCACCCGGTTTGGAAGCGCCCGGTTTCAATTGACCGGCCGTTCCCGGATCCGTTCCGGAGTTGCCGGGCCCGTCCCCGCCGGGCTTGCAACCGCAATGACGACGGCCCCGGTCACCCCGGCCCAGGATGCAGCTTCC
>CAZGYS010000635.1:0-4009 GCA_964530305.1 uncultured Leptospiraceae bacterium | reverse complement strand
GGTTATCAAGCCGGAGCCGACGCCGTGTCCCGACACGTCGAACAGCGCCAGGCCGCGCAGCTCGTTTCCATCCGTATAAACGTCGTAAAAATCGCCCGAGACCCGAGAGGCGGGGCGAAAGGAGTGGGCGATTTCCCAGCCGTCCACCCGGGGCATGGTCGGTAGAAATAAATCCCGCTGGACGCTACGCGCCATGTCCATATCGCGCTGGAGTTCATCTCGGGACGCATGCAGGAGATCGCGCGCGCGATTCAATCGTTCCGTTCGTTCGCGGACGCGAGCGCGAAGGTTGCGATTCGTCAGTTCCGTTTCGCGCTGAATACGTTTGCTCGTTCGAAGAAACAGGTGCGATGTTATGGCCGCCAGTAGTACGGCGATGGACGTATCCAGGGAGTAGGAGCGTAACACTTGCGGCGCCAATTCATCGGCCGACGGGTTGAAGACCAGAAACAAAACCAGGCATGCGGCGTTCAGGGCCTGTTGAAAATACAGTCCCGGTCCGTCCGTCATAAGGGGCGCCATGATCATCGCCGCGATAACCAGGGTTATGGTGTCCAACCGGCTCATGGGCGAGGCCGTGCCCATGAACATCCAGTACCACAGCAACCCGGCTACCAGCAGCAGGAACAAGTTGCCGGAAACCAATCGGTAACCGGCGCGCAGGAAATACAGCAGCACCATGACCAGGGACCAGCCGATTACGACGGTGAAGGCGATGGAGAGATTTACGCGGCCGAAGAGGATGTAGTTGTGAATTAGAAATACGGGGACGACCGCGGCCGCGAAGAGCAGGACAATCAATTGGACCCTGGCTTTCTGGAAGGCGCCGGGCTCGCCTCGGCGATAGGCGCGAAGAAAGAAATGAAAGAGGCCGGCCAGGGGACGACGAATCAAGGTCTGTGTTAATGATTTCATGGTACTATCGTTTGATCATCAAAACCAGGGTAATGTCGTCTCCGGGCGGCAGGTCGTTCATGAACAGGGCATGTTCGCGCAGCAATTCGTCCAGCCTTGCCCGGGCGGAACCTCGGGCTCGATCCAGACTGCTTCTCAAGCGGTCCGGACCGTAGGCCTCAAAGTCCGCGGTTTCCGCCTCGACGATGCCGTCCGAATAAAGCAGCAGGGCGTCGCCGGTCTTGAGATCGTACTTTATCAATGGATAATCGCCTTTAAAGTAGTGAAGTCCCAGCAGGCCGCCTCTTTCCTGGCCTTGATCTTCCGGAGTCAGGAAAAATGCGTTTTCGCCTTCGCGCTTCACCAGCGGGTCGGGATGTCCGGCATTGGCCAGCTCCATATGGTTGCCCGTGAAGCGAAGCAGCAAACCACTGATAAAGTTGAAACCCTGTTGCAGGTTCATGACGAGTTCTTCATTGGCCTTGCGCAACGTCAGGTTCGGCGAATCGCCCTCCTGAAAGACGCGCATAATAATGGAGCGGGCCAGAATGGTCAGCAAGCCGGAGGCGATGCCGTGTCCCGAAACGTCGAAAACGCCCACGCCGGTCAACTCCCCCGCCCGGGTTTGAAAGTCGTAAAAGTCGCCGGAGACCTGTGCCATGGGGCGATAGTAGTAGGCGATGTCGAAGTTGTCGACCGCGGGCGTTTCGGCGTAGAGCAGGCTCTGCTGGACGTGGCGAGCCGTTTCCAGATCTCGATGCATGGCGTCCCGCGAAGCACGCAACTCTTCCGCCGCGCGTCGCAATGCGTTCGTGCGCAGGCGTACCTTAACTTCCAGATCCGCGTTGGTGCTTTCGATGCGCCTTCGCGCCCGTTCCGACGTGCGCGTTAGAAGATAGGCCGTCACGGCCGTGGCCGTCATGGCTATGAACGCATCCATGGCGTAGGCGTCCAGTTCGCCCGGTTGCAATCCATGAGCTTCCGGATTAAAGGCGATGAACAAACCCAGTACTATGAAGTTGGCCAGAAAATGCAGAGCCAGGCCCTTTTTGTTGGTAAGCAGGGGCGCCATGGGCAGTACCGCCAGCAAAAGGACAATGGTGTCCAAACGCGTAAGAGGCATGGACGAGAAGCCGAAGAACAGTTCCCGCCAGATCAGGACGAAGACCATCAGTAAATAGAGGTGTCCGGAGAGCAAGTAGCGTCCCGAGCGCAGAACGAAAGTGAGCACGGCGATGAAGAACAAGCCTCCGGTGATGGAAATCCCTAGCCCCGTTTCCACTCGACCATGGGACGCCAGGGACTGAATGATGAAGGCGGGCATGAGCAGCGCCGAGACGAAAAGCAGCAATAATTGAATGCGCGCCTTCTGGAATACCGCCGCGCCCTTACGGCGATAGCCTCGCAGATAAAAACGAAATAGCGGTTTATCAAGGCGAAACAAGACCGAACTCCGATTCCCCGGGGGAATGAATGCGATTGTGCCGGGCGAGCGCGCCGGGGTCAATAATGTAATGCTTTTAGAATGTATGCATTACATTAAGGGAGCGCTCGAGCCGACTGAATGTCTCGGGTCGGCTCTTAGCCGCTTTCTATTTCTTGCGAATCACCCGGCGTCCCCCCAGTATTATTTCGCGGATCCTGGTGAGGGACCCCGGGTCCAGATCCGGTTTACCTTCGATCAGCAGGAGGTCCGCCGGCGAACCTTCGCGAATGTGGCCCAGGCCCTTGCGTCCGCCGATGCTTTCAATCAAGCGGCCGGGGAAATAGGTGGCCGCGCTGAGGGCCTGCGCGGGGGTATGATTGCCTTGTTTGATGAAGGCTTGAATTTCGCGGTGAATGGCGCCGCCCGGAGTGGAGCCCACATTGGGCGAATCGCTGGCGGCCAGCAGGGTAATACCCGCCGCCTTGTATGCGCGCAGATTGGCGAATTTGTCCGCGCTGTTCTTCGCGGACGCCTTCAGCCAACCGTCGAACTCCGCCGGTGGGCGAAAGTCGGGCGGAATGTTGTCCATGGCGGCCAGCTCTTTTTTATCCAGGACTTTACGGTCCAGGGGCGTCAGCTTTAGTTTACGATCGCCGAAATCCACGACGCCCTGGAATACATTCACGGTGGGAGCCATCACCGCGTCCCGGGCCTTCATGAGTCGAATGGTTTCCGCGCCGACGGGCGTGCGATACGGACTGTGCACGAAAATTCGCACGCCCGCGCGCAGGGCCATGCGAAGGTGCGCTTCGCGTCCCACGTGCGCCATGACCGGTAGGCCGGCTTTCGTGGAGGCGGCCACGACCTTGCGCAAGGCCTGCTCGTTCATCAAGGGCGCGTTCAGGGGAATCTCGTCCAGGTAGACCTTGGTATAGGAAGCGCCCTTCTTTTTGTTTTCGGCGATGAGCTCCGTTACATCATCGTCGCCGTCAATCTGGTGATAGGTTCCGCCTATGAGCAGGTTGCTCACCGGCCAGGGTACGAACAGTTTTATAAGGGAAGCCGGGTGCCCGTCGGGCGAAGTGAAGGCTTTACCGGGATGATGAATGCGGGGACCGATAACTTTCCCGGCGCGTTGTCGGCGGGCCAGTTCCGATACCTGGTCGACGTCGCCGCCTTGATCCAGAATGGTCGTAACGCCGGCGAATAGAAACGCCGCCAGGGTTCGCCTGGGAGTCGGCAACGCCGTCAACCAGGGAGGAGCGGTGGGGGCGGTCAGGTGCGTGTGGGCGTCGATGAGGCCCGGCATCAGGGTCATGCCGGCGCCTTCGATTATTTTGACGCCCGGCTCGGGCGCTTCTTTACCGGTTTTATAGATTCGCTCGATGCGCGTGCCGCGTACCAGCACGCTCATCTTTTCGCGGACGGGCTCTCCCGGTTTACCCGTAAAGAGGCGAACGTCGCGGATTAGAATGGACCGGTGGTTTACGGGCGCATACTCCGTCAGCAGAGGGGCTTTGGATTTGTAGTAACATCCCGCGCCCGCGAATATCGCCGCGGCGATGAGCGCGATTGAGAGTCCCGAGCGAATTCTGGTTGGAGCATGCATGCGCCCGGTTTTATCGGAGTACGCCGTCGGGGCAATCGAAAAGCGACGCTCAATTTACAAGGCCGCGGGCGACTTTCAAG
>CAZGYS010000634.1:0-4022 GCA_964530305.1 uncultured Leptospiraceae bacterium | reverse complement strand
GGCCTCGCGAAGCTAAAAGAAGTCTCCGAAAAAAACTAACCAGAGATAATATGGAAACAACCAACTTTTACTATGAAAATCCGGAGCAATTACGTTCCGAAATCGAAAATCGCGGAATCACGGGCGGAGCGGGTACGCTGGTCCAGGTTTTCACCGGTATCGTGGATAAGGACCATCTGGTCCAGATGATTCGCGCCGTGCGCTCCTGCCTGCCGGGCACGCCGATGGTGGGCGCCACCACCGCGGGAGAAATTCTAGGCGGCAGCGTGACGGATCGACGCGCGGTAATTTCCATTGCTCGCTTTCGCGATGCGCGCGTTCGCAGCGGCCTGTTCCCCCTGGGCGAAAGCAAGATGCGCAACATCGGTCATGATCTGGCCGAGCAATTACTGCCGGACGAGGAAGAAAACGGAGAGCAAGTGCTCATCGTCTTCGGAGACGGTACGAATATTCTTGAGCTGGGTTCTCAGGAACTGTTGAGCGGTATTCAGGAACGACGCCCCCATGTCCCCGTCGCCGGAGGCAATGCCGCCAACGCCGAGGGCTTCGATAATGGTTTCGGCGTCACGCCGGACCTGGGGCGAACCTTCGTCTTTACTGAACAGGGCCTGGTGTCCCGGGGCGCGGCCGCCGCTTCCATAACGGGCCCGAGCCTGCGCATTCATCGCGACGCGAATCTGGGCTGGAAAACCATCGGTAAGACCATGCGCGTCACGCGCCTACAAGTCGAAGGTCAGTTTACGCGGGTATTTGAAATCGACGGCACACCCACGCTGGACGTGTACCGCAAATACTTCGGGGATCAGGTGGCGGAAGGCTTGCCCCTCACCGCGCTTAACTTTCCCTTTATCGTCCGCAGGGACGGTTTTGAAATCGCGGCGACTCCGGTACAGGTAAGCGATGACGGCTCCATTCTCTACACCGCCCTGCTCAAGCCTGGAGAAGCCATTCAATTCGGATTCGGCGAACCGGGTCTCGTGCTCAACGAGTCCATGCGTATCGCCCGCGCCATCGCCGACTACCCTCACCCCGTGGAGAGTATCTTCGTGTATTCCTGTGCTTCGCGACGAAAGCAACTGGATCACGTGGCCGCCAGTGAACTGCGACCGTTTCATAATATCGCCCCCATGAGCGGTTTTCTTACCAATGGCGAATTCTTTCGCCCCGGTCAAGACAACATGGCCATCGGGCAGACCATGACCATCCTTTCCCTTTCCGAGGCCGAGCCCGCGGAACACGAACGCGCCGAGATCGAGGAACCGGCCGAGAAGAAATCCATCAACTCCATGCTGGCCATTCAGAATCTGGTGAATCGCATGACCGAGGAACTGGAGGAAGAACAAAAACGCTCCGAAAGCCTTCTGCTGAACGTGTTGCCGGCCAGCATCGCCCAGCGCCTGAAGACGGGAGATACCACCATCGCCGAACGCTTCGACGACGCCACGGTGCTCTTCGCGGACATCGTGGGCTTTACGGAATTGTCTTCGCGCCACACGCCCGAGGAAGTCGTGCGGGTCTTGAACGATATCTTCTCGTCCTTCGACGTGCTGGTGGAAAAACACGGTCTGGAAAAAATCAAAACCATCGGGGACGCCTACATGGTTGCCGGCGGCATTCCCGACGCCGTGGACGATCACGCCGAGCGTTGCGCGCGCATGGGCCTGGACATGCTGGATTGTATCGAGAACTTTCGCCGAGACGGCATGGATTTCTTGAATATTCGCGTGGGCTTGCATCGCGGGCCCATCGTGGCGGGCGTGCTGGGCTCCAAGAAGTTCGCCTATGACCTCTGGGGAGATACGGTAAACACGGCCAGCCGCATGGAATCCTCCGGCGAAGCCGGACGCGTACAGGTAAGCGCCGCCGTACAGGAAAGACTGTCCGGGGCCTTCGATTTCGATGAACGCGGCGATATCGAAGTCAAGGGCAAGGGTCGCATGCACACCTATTTTCTAAACGGCGAAAGCATCGCCGCGAACTAAACGAAACGGGAACGACGTTCAGTCCGCTGATAGGTCCGGACAAAACCACTCCACGATGCGGGGATTTTCATCCCGGGGGTAATTGTGCGAAAGGTCCGCGATTTCCCGGTAGGTTACCTGGGCGCCGGCCTTCTTCAATGCTTCCGCGGCTTCCCGCGCGCCCGCGACGGGAAACATCCAATCCAGCGCGCCGTGCACCTGGTAGATTTTTTTCTCGGCCACCGGCGCGCGCACGACGCCTTCTTTATCCATGAGCACATGTACGGCCGCGGCTACGGGAGCATAGTGCGTAAACGGCGCCTGGTGCACCACGGACAACAGCATGGAATAGGTCCCGCCGTCGGAAATTCCGGTCAGAAGTAGACGCTCGGTATTGATGTTCCAGGTTTCGGAGACGGTAGCCAGCATCTTGTTTAGATTCGCGGCGTCCATGCCCGGGTTGCGAAGAGACCAGGTGCGGTCCCGCGACGTCGGCGCAAGCAGTATAAAACCGTAGGCTCGCGCGGCAGGCAACCAGTTCCAGAGAAAGTCCGCGCCGTGACCGGAACCGCCGTGCAACGCAACCACCAGCGGCCATTTCTTTTCGTGGTCGTAGTATTCGGGCACGTAGAGCGAATAGCCCCCTCGCTTGCCGGCCTGATTCTCGAAATGCAAAAGCCCGCGCTCGGGTTCACTCGCGGGAATCGTGCCCGCCCGGTCCAGACGCGCGCGCAAGGTGTCGTCTTCATGCCGCATGGGGTCCGTGAAATAGCGTCCTACTTCCGGAACGCGCGCCGCCAGTTCATACAAGATTTCCTTACCCTTCGTGAGCGGTCGCAGGGATTGAAAGGCCTTGAGGATCTCATGGGGTCCCGTACGCGCGTATTCGAATTTCTCCGCCGCTTGCGCGATTCTGGCCGCGGCGCGAAAGAGCACGTCTCCAGTCGCGTCCCCATCCGTCGCCCCACTCTCTTCCCGAACGGATTTCGCCTCGGCCAGGGCCTTTTCCAGCGCTTCCGCCGGCGGTTTCAGACGATCCGCGCTTTCCGGAATCCGGGGCGGATGCAGGCGATTTTGAATCTCGTCGAACGCCAGAAGCACTTGCTCCAGGGCGTCCCAGAGCGGGCGATATTTTTCGGGAAGTTCGGCGGACATATCGCCAATGCATGGACTTCGACTCCGGATGTCAAAGAGGTTACTTTCGCCTTAGAGCTTCCACATGGCCGGAGAAAAGATCACCAGCAGCGTAAATATCTCCAATCGCCCCAGCAACATGAGAAAGCACAGCAGGACCTTCGCCGCCGCGGGTATCGCCGCGAAATTACTCACCGGCCCCACCACGCCCAGGCCCGGACCGACGCAACCCAGGGCCGTCGCCGCGGCGCCCAGCGCCGACTGAAAGTCCATGCCCAGTACGGCCAGGCCCAGGCTGCCCAGGGCAAAGCAAAGAATGTACATCACGAAGAAGGCGAGAATCGCGCTGATGCGATCATCGCCCACGCGACGCCCGTTTAACTTAACCGGTACCACGGCGTGGGGATGGACCAGCTTGCGCAACTCCAGCAGGCCCGCGCGGGTGAGGATGAGCAAGCGCACCATCTTGATGCCGCCGGTCGTGGAACCGGCGCCGGCTCCCAGAAACAGCATGACGAAAAAGAGATACGGAGTATAGCCCGCCCACTTTTCATAATCGGCGGTGACGAAGCCGGTGGTCGTCACAATGGAGACCACCTGAAAGGACGCGTCACGAAAGGCCTGCTCCAGACCCGGCGCTCCGGGCGAATTCCAGTAGAGCGTTCCGGTAACGAGTAGAATCAGAAACGCCAGCAGGAAAAAATAAACGCGAAACTCGTCGTCCTTCGCGTAGCTGTCGTAGCGCTTCTTGAGCATGAAGTAGTGCAATGTAAAATTCGTGCCGCCCAGAAACATGAAGACGATGATTACGTATTGAATGTAGGGCGAAGCATAGTGCGCGATGCTCGCGTTCTTCGTGGAATAGCCGCCCGTTGCCACGGTGGTCAGCGCGTGGGCCGTCGAATCGAATACACTCATGCCGCCCAG
>CAZGYS010000633.1:0-4028 GCA_964530305.1 uncultured Leptospiraceae bacterium | reverse complement strand
AGCGCCGCCGAGGCGACCTTCACCGCGCAGGGCGCGGGCCCTTTCGTCGAGTTCGTTGTTCGCCGACCTGGGTGGCGCATGTTGTGGCGCAGTTCATGGCGCAAGCGACTATCATTGGCGCGATATAGAGCCGGGCTTTCAATTTGAGCCGCCGCCCGTGATGCGATTGTCCTTGCGGATTACGTTCGTGCCCCGACCCGTTTCCAGCGCCGGTCCCCCTCCGGATTCAAGGCGATTGCCCTGGATGAACGACGTGCCGCCCTTGATGTAGATACCCCGACGTGTATTGGCGCGAATCGTATTTCCCAGGATGCGCGAAGACGCGCGACACGGCGAGTCAAAGCAGTACTGGACGATGCCGTTGGCGTTGCCCTGGATCCGGTTTCCCCGCACCACGACGCCCGGGGTGTCTCGAATCCACACGCCCGCGTGCCAATAGTCCTTGCCCGAACCGGTGATGGTGAAACCCGAAACCCGGCCCGAGGAATGGATGCGAACCACCGAGTTCGTACCATCGCCCTGGAGGATGGTGGTTTTGGCGTCGGTGCCCTCCAGAACCACGCCGCGCGGCAGCCGCAGATTGCCCCGGTAGGTGCCGGGGGCTACGCGCACGACGTCGCAGGCGCGAGCGGCCTTGAAGGCGGCGGAAATCGACGCGAATTGTTCCGGTACGCGCAATTCCCGGGGAGGGCGCGTGACGAATCGGCGCGTCATGGAGACGCGATTGCGCCCCGGGGAGATGGTGACGACGCGCCAGCGATATACCGTCCGGGGTTTCAGATCATGGATGCGCGCAAAGAAGGCCTCCCGTGCGGCGCCCGGAGGAAAGAAGCGCTTGAACGGTTCGCCGGGGCCGGCGTATTCCACGTAAGATTTCACCTTGCCCGCGCTGCGCCAGCGCAGAAGGGCCTGACAGGCCGCCGGCTCGGCGTGCATGGACGTGACCGCGTCCGCGTCGCGCGTGCGAAAATACCAGCGGCGGCGAAAGGGCGCCCCCAGGGAGTCGGTGCCGGCGACGAAGACGGAATAGCGCTCACCGGTTTTCAAGGCGCGCCGGGGAATCAGAAAGACCGTGTCGGGACGCAGGACTTTATTGGGGTCGGTGCGGGCGTCCAGGACATGCACGGCGGTGAGGCGTCCGCGAGAATCGCGCAATTCCGTTTTCGTCACGCGCCAGGGCGATTGAAGCTTGTCTCCTTTTTTGGGTGTCCGTACGCTTTTACGTGTTCTTGCGCGGGCGCGTCCGGCCGGTTTTGCGTTGCGCGGGTGAATGATGTACAGGCTGATGGGAAATCCCACGGGAAGTTCGCGCGCTTGCGCGTCGCGATGGGGCAGGGGATCGGGCACTTCCTTACCGTCCCAGTCGTGGGGAACGTCTTTTTGTTTGTGGGCCGGATACGTGTAGATCAGGCGACGACCGGGATAAGTCCGCGGCCGGGAGAGGCCATGGCCCGAGTTCAGCGTATCCACGCGAAAATCGCCGCGCCCCGCGCTGCCGTAACCCATCTTAGTCGCGGCGTAATCCAGAACCGTCGCGCGATGGTAGACCGTGTTGACCCAGCCGTCCACGGCCCAGAGGGGATCGCCCGTGAAGTGACCGGCCTCCGCGGTCGTGCCGTGAAAACCGAAATACGCGGCCCGGTCGCCGACGCTTTCGCCGATGAAGCCGGGCAGGCCGGGATATTCCCGATGAAAGCCGAGTCCCTTGAGGCGCGTGTCGCCGCGATTGCGCAGAAAATAGCGCGAATGGGAACGGGCCGCCAGTTGCAAGCTCCAGGTCGGCGTAAGCGGTCCAAGTCCCGCCAATCGGCGATGCATGTTTACTCTTTGTAGAGCGTGGCGTTCGTCCGGGGTAACGCGAAACGGGGCCGGGAATTGCAGCGATTGGATCGCCAGTTCTCCGCCCGGACGAGCGCGCAGTTCCAGTCTATGCGGCCCGGGCCCCAGATTGTCCAGCACCGCGGGAACGCCGGCGCGCTTTTCACGAAAGCGAAAGCTGATCCGTCCGCGATACCTGCCGTTCAAAATAACGTCGGCTTCGCCGCCCGCGGGACTCATGGAGCGTCGCAACACCAGGCTTTCGCCGCGGAACTCGAAGAAGAGTCGCGCGCCGGGGCTGCTGGTTTTCATCTGGGTTATGTCGGGGGACTTTGCCCCGCGGGCGGGCTTCCAATCGCCTTGAAAGCGAAGGGTGCCTCCATTGGCCGGGTGAACGCCGGGTTTATGGGCGGGCACTCTCAAAAGCGTGACCGGAGACAGCTCGCTTTCTCGTCCGTCGCGGACGCGAGTCCAGGCCGCGCGAGTTTCCAGGCCGCCGGGCAATCCGTTCAACTGAAGTTCCGGGCCGGAAAAGGCGATGCGTCGGGTAAAATGCTTCGTCCCCGGCGCCAGATACAGATAGTAAAGACCGCCGGGATTCTTCAGGCGATACGCATGGGAACTTGCCCGGGGAACGCGTTCAATGTCGGGCTTCCCGGGCCCTCGTCCGGCGGCGCGAAAGGGCAGGGCGCCCAGGTCCACGCGACGCGCTCCGCTTTTACGCGCGGGCGACCCGGCGCTCAGGCGAAAATCGCCGCGGCGAGGATTCCGCAGGAGCGGGTCTTGAATCCGGTTTCCCGCGCCCACCTGCTCGTCCGGACTTTGGCCCGGAGCGTGGTAGCCGCCGGGACCGTTTTCATGGAGGATATTGTTCTTAATGTTGTTTTGAAGTTTATTGCGCTCGGCCGCGGACCGGGTCGCTTTCGCCCGGGCGATGCCGAAACGCCGATTGCCCGTGATGATGTTGTCGTGTATCTTGATGCCGGGCTTGCCGACATACAAACCGCGAGCATTGCCGTAGATGGTATTGCCCCGCACGATGGCGGCGGCTTTCTCCAGGCGCAGGCCTTCGCGGGCATTGTTCACGATCAGGTTGCGCTCGATGCGGGCTCCGCTTGCGCAGGCCTCCCAGCAATAGTGGGCGATGCCCATGCTGTTCTTCTCGATGCGATTGGCGCGAATCACCGGCGAAGCGGAGCCGGTGAACCAGATGCCGCTGTCCCAGTATTTTTTACCGCTCCCGCGAATGGTAAAACCCCGGATGGAACTTTCATCATTCAGGGTTACTACGCGCCGCGTGCCCTTGCCTTCCAGGAAGGTCCTCTCATGACCGGCTCCGACCAATCGCACGCCGCGCGGAACCTTGATGCCGCCGGGATACTTGCCCGGCGCGACGCGAATCGTATCGCAGGCGCCCGCCGTTTCCAGCGCTCGCTTGAGGGTGTAACGGGCCGGGACTTCCAGGACGCGGGGCGAACGCGTGCGAATGGTGTAGGTCAGGGAATACTTCGTCGAACCCGGTCGCATGACGATGATGCGAAATTGATAACGGCGCCCCGGCTTGAGTTTGCGCAATTCCGCCTCATGCCAATCGCGGGCTTTCGCGGGGGGAAGCGTGCGGTGCAGGAAATTCTTGTCGTAACGGACGTAGGAACGAGTGGGGCCGACTGTATGCCAGCTCAAGCGTGCTCCGCAAGCATGCACGTCCATGCGCAGGGCGCGAATGCGGGCGTCTCGTTTAATGGGCGAAGGACGCAGGCCGGCCTCCAGCAGTATCGCGGTTATCGGCGGGCCGATGATTGCCGCGGCCGCCAGTAGAAGCGCCGAAGCCGTTCTCCGGAGACCTCGACGCAATCCAATGAGTGAGCGAATTCGGCTAAACATAGTTCTTATGAACCATCGTCAATTGGACGCGATTCGTGAATAGTTCGGAAACGAAAAATCGCCGAGGCGGGGTGAACATTGTGGGTAGGGTTTTCGTCACCCGGCCCCGAGGGTTCGGATGAGCACGGACAGATCCTGGGCGAACATACGCACTATGCGCGCGTCCCGGGTCCGTTCCGGATCGAACTTTGCCTCCGGAATACCCCGTAGCCACTCGGGTTTCAGGTTCTGGCCGCCGGTGCCGAGCATGACCGAGCCCCGGGAGGATTCCATGAACAGCCAGAGGTATTCCACGCGTCCGCTGTTGGAAGTAGCGCGATAGCTAT
>CAZGYS010000632.1:0-4043 GCA_964530305.1 uncultured Leptospiraceae bacterium | reverse complement strand
GCCTGCGGAGGGTGCCGAGGCTGAATACAATCAAAGCGGCACCCTCCGGTGGACCGGGCTCGCGCTGGCCTGCGGCCTTTCGCTGTCCGCAATCGTGTTGATGTACTTTACCGTGCGTCTTCAGGAATGCGTAAGAGAGGCGGTTAAGAGGCTGGGGCGTTTCGATGCGGTGGTTTCCTCCTTACCGGACATGGTTCTCACCGTGGATCGGACGGGTGCGTTTCGTGATTACATGGCTTCCAGGGGGCCGCCGCCCCTTGTAGGTAAGGAAGAATTCCTGGAGCGCAATATTTCCTCGGTACTGCCCAGGGATATCGCCGCCAGGGGTATCCGGCTTATACGCCTTGCTCTTAAAACCAATGTAGAACAATCGTTTGAGTATTCCCTGATGGATCGCGGTATGGAGCGAACCTACGAAGCTCGGATCGTAAAATGCGCTCCCGGGGAGGCCCTGGTGCTCGTTCGGGATTTAACCGAAACCGCCAGGATAAGCCTGGAGCTTCGCCGCTACCGACAAATGGTGGAAGCGGTCCCCGACATGATATCCTACGTTGATAGTAGTTATCGATATCGAAGCGTAAATGAAGCGTACTTGAAATTCTTTAATACGGACCGGGCCGAGATTCTGGAGAAGACCGTTCCGGAGCTCATCGGCTGGGACGCCTTCACCAGTATCGTAAAGGACCGCCTTGATCGATGTTTCGCGGGCGAAACTCTTAATTTCGATACTCTTTTGAGATTCAAGGACGAGCGCAGGAAGGACGCTCATACGTCCATGATTCCATGCCGGGACGCCGGGGGAAAAATTGTCGGCGCGGTCGTCGTCGTCCGAGACAACAGCCTGTGGAGGCGCGCGGAGGATTTACGCCATGAGCTGATTCAAAAGCTGGAAGAGAAGAACCTTGAGCTGGTAAACTTTACTTACGCCGCTTCCCATGATCTACGTGGTCCGCTGATAACCATCAGGGGGTTTACTCGCTTGATAAAGCGCAAGCTCGAAGCGCGCAAGTTCAACGAGGCCATGACTCACGCCGAAAAAGTAGATGGCGCCGCCAACAAGATGGAGCATTTGCTCAACGGGCTGCTTGAGTATTCTCGAATCGAACCGGGGCGCATGAAATTTGAACGGGTCGACCTGAATGCCCTGGTAAGGGAAGTTTGCGAGCTTCTGGAGATGCAGATCAGATCCTCGGAGTCCGAAATCCAAATTGACGGTACCTTGCCGCCTCAAACGGGAGACGCTGAGCTGCTTCGAAAGGTTTTCTTGAATCTGCTGGACAATGCCATCAAGTATCGCCGTGAACGCACGCCCCGTATTCGTATCGCGGCCCGGTTGAGTGACGCGGGAGATGTAATTTGCGTGGAGGACAATGGCCGGGGGATAGCGCCTGAACATCGCACGGAAATTTTCGGGTTGTTCAATCAACTGGATCCCGAACAGCCGGGAGAAGGAGTCGGGCTTGCCCTGGTTAAGAGGATCATAGAGAGGCATGGTGGTTCCATCTGGATTGAATCGCCGCCGTCGCCCGCCCAGGGTACTCTGGTTTGTTTCCAGTTGGGCACTCCGGCGGACGTGGAGCTTGCGAAGTGAAGAGTTCGAGAACCACTTTACTTCTAGTTGAAGATAATCCGGACCACTCCAGCCTTTTCATGCATGCCATGGGAGACGCGTGTGGAAAGTGTCGGGTTGTTGTACTGAAACACGGACCGGCATGCCTTGAATACCTCGGCATCGATGAAGACCAATCGCGCGCGACGCCCGAGCGCGTTCCCGATGTTATATTTCTGGACTTAAAGTTACCAATGGTGGGAGGCCTGGAGTTGCTTGAGAAGATCAGAAATTCTCCCGCGGTGAGAAACGTGCCCGTGATTGTTTTGAGTAGTTCTCGGGGGCCGGATCTGGAGGAATCCCTTGCCAGGGGAGCGAACATGGCGCTGGAAAAGCCCCTTGATGGGCCCGACCTGCGGACCGCCCTGGCCGAATTTTGTGTTTGCGAAAAAGGCTCTTGAAGAACATGGGAACATTCACGGAACAAGCGGGAAAGAAATCGCCGATGGAAAACATCCGCGTACTGCTCGTCGAGGATAATGCCGACCACGCCGAGCTCATAGTGGGAGCCGTCTCGGGCCTCAAACCCGAGCTGAATATCACGGTCGTTTCCTCCGTGGCGGCCGCCCGGGCGCAAGCGCTCCACAAGCCGGATATCGTAATCGCGGATCTACGCCTTCCCGATGGTCGGGGCATCGACTTACTCAAGGAAGACGTGTTCACCTGCCCGGTGCTCGTGATCACCAGTCAGGGAGACGAGAAGGCCGCCGTGGAAGCTCTGCGGGCGGGTGCTCACGACTATCTGGTAAAAAGCCACGAAACTTTTGAGCGCATGCATCGTGCCGTTCTACGTGCCTTGCGGGAGTGGGAGCATATCCGGCTGCGCGAATGCGCCGAGGCGCAATTGCGCGAAAGCGAAAAGCGCTATCGCAGCCTCATCGAGGACAGCCGCCAGTTGATTTGTCGCTTTCGAGCATCCGGAGAGATTACTTTCGTGAACGGGGCCTTCGCGGAATTCTTCGCCATGGGGGCGGCGAAGCCGGAGCGGCTTAACTTTTTCGATTTGTTCGAGCCCTCGGATTCGCACGACATTCGATACGCGCTGTTTCAGGAACCCGCCCGCAAGGAGCCCGGTGACGGCTACACGATTACGCGACTGGACGAACTACAGACATTACCCCTGGACGGGCGTCATCGCTGGAGCGATTGGGTCCTCCACGAACTTGGAGACGGTGCCGCTCCGGAATACCAGGCCGTGGGTATCGATGTGACGGACAAGATGAACGCGGACCGGGAACTGCGCGAAAATAAAAGTCGCCTGCAATCCGTTTTGAATACCGTGGATGACGGCGTCTTTAATCTGAAGGCGGACGGGACAATCGACTATTGTAATCCGGCCGGCAGGGCGATATTCGGATATTCCATGGAGGAACTCATCGGACTTTCATTCATGGAGTTGCTGGAAACGACGCCGAGTATTGACGGATGCGCAACTCCCATCGAAACGATTAAGACGCGCCTCAAGATGCACGAAAACGAAATCGTAGGTCGACATAAGAACGGCGATCTTCGTATTCTGGACATGCGCCTGCGGGCTCTGGCGGAGAATGGTGAATTCTACATTTGCGTCGTGCGAGACGTTTCCGATCGCGTACGCTATCGCAATGAATTGGAGTTCGAGGTCGAGCGCGCCACGAACCGCTTGCGCGAGGCTCTTGAGCGGGAAAGGCAATTGGGCAAGGAGCTGGCGGACGCGCTGGCCGCCGAGAAAGAATTGAACCAGATGAAGAACCAATTTATTTCCATGGTTTCCCATGAATTTCGGACGCCGCTGGCGGTGGTTCAGTCATCCGCCGACATCCTGATGAATTATTATGAGCGTATCGACGCCGGGATGCGCGAGGACAACTTCAGTCGAATTCAACAGGAGATTAACCGCATGGTGAGTTTGCTTGAGGACGTGATTTTTCTCGGTCACGCGGATTCAAGGAGCATTACCGTAAATAAAGCGAAAGCCCACGTCGATACCCTGCTTCGGCAAATCGTGGCCGACGTCTCCATCTCCTCGGACGCGCCGGCGCGCGTTGAACAAACGACCGAGGGCGATGATGCGTTTTCCGTGGTCGACGAAAAACTGTTTCGAATCATCGTGGGAAACTTGCTCTCCAACGGCATCAAGTATCGATATCCAAACACGCCGGTGATCATCCGTAGCGCTAATCGGGACGGCTTACTTCGCGTCGAAGTGGAGAATCAGGGGCCCGGAATCTCGGAGGAAAAGAAAGCCCGGCTGTTCGAGCCTTTCATTCGCGGCGATAACACGGAAACGATTCCCGGGACGGGTCTGGGGCTGGCAATCATCAAGAAGGCCGTCGATGCCCATGGCGGAACAATCGAATTGTCGGAACAAGGCGAAACGACCTTGTTTCGCGTCGTGTTTTGACCAGGTAGGACTACGCAAAAGTTTAATTGTCCGTTCGGATTGAGACGACCG